>CAYSKJ010000065.1:0-16060 GCA_964431655.1 uncultured bacterium
AGGGGACATTTCTAATTTGGTAAAAAAGGGACATTTCTATTTTGTTTTGACATTTCATTAATGCGTATTGACAAATTAACCCTTATGAGTTATAATTATGATTGTTTAAAGAAATATCCTATTGTCCAGAGGTGTTTCTTTATCATCATCAAAGAGAGATTGCAAAAAATTTCATTTTCCCGAAGGAATGTCCCTGTTCCTGATTATATGAATCATTGTTGATCTATCAGGTTTATATATGTCTTATTAGTAGGAGGATTTTTAATAGGAAGATATATCTGTTCTTACTGCTTCTGTTTGCATTTATCGGGTGCCTGGCTTTTGCTGATCCAATACCTGTAAACTTCAATCAAAGTTCCATAACAGAGATAATAGACCATGACAGCTTTATGGCCCCGAAGCGATATGTCAGCACAGACCTTGATTTTTCAGGTTCCCAGTCAGTTGCAGGTCCTGATGGAGGACCCGGATTCATGCCATCGCCTGAAAACCAATATCATGATAAGGGTCATAGATCTTCCTGGACCTGGGATGACATATTCGGCCTGCAGGAAATTAATAATTATGTGTATACCTTTACGGTTCATGACAATGAACTATATGCGGGGGGAGATTTCACCACTGCAGGAGGGAATATATCAGAATAAATTGCAAGTGCTAATTATAATCCTGGAGGGACAGTTGCTTTATCTGCTGATCCGGAAACACTGAGTGTAATACTCACAGGATCTTGCTGGTGTTCTGCCGGCACTGAGGTTAATATTTCGACGAGTCCCAGCAAAGAGTATCTTTTCGTTGAATGGGCAGGATCACCTGAGGATGTGGCACTGCTTTCAGATCCCGCATCACCTTCAACAGCCTTTATAATGCCCGGAAGAGATGTGATTTTTTCAGCTGTCTATATAGACCCTGTCCCTGTAGCCCCTGCAGGACTGCAGGCAAACACTGTCTCCTATTCACAGATTGACCTTTCATGGATTGATAATAGTCAAAATGAAACAGGGTTCAAGATAGACAGGAGTAAGGGCATATACGAAAAATGGGCCCAGATAGCAGTGGTCGGTGCTAATACAACTTACTATCAGGATACGGGCCTTCTTGATGATACTACATACTGCTACAGGGTCAGGGCATTTAATGAAAAATATCATTCTGACTTGTCTGATACAGACTTCGCAGAAACTGATCCGTCTCCATATATCGGAGTCCTTGTATACCGTTTCTTCAATCATGTTCGGGGAGGGCATCTGTACACAATAAGCGAGGATGAGAGAGATACCCTGATGCAGTTGTCTGAATGGAATTATGAGGGTATAAAGCTCTATGTCCATGAGAATTATGCAGAAGAAACTGTACCGGTATTCCGATTCTTCAACCACTTGAGGGGAGATCACCTATATACAATTAGTGAAATAGAGAGGGATGCTGTAATGCAGCTGCCTGAATGGACCTACGAGGGAATTCCCTTCTATGTATTGCCCCTCGAACTCAAAAATGACAAAAAGGGTGAGGCCACTAACTTGATCTTAAACAGAAATAATAAAAAAGGCGGCCTGTTCTAACAGGCTGCCTTTTATTATGGAACAGGTGCAGGTTTGTTCAGGCCACACACCTGATCTTCGTTCCTAAATAATTGCACTCATAGGTAATGCCGGATAGTGTAATTGGTAAAACGCATAGCCAAAAGTTATTCCAGTCTTTTTTTCTCAGCGTAGACACACAAAGTAAGAACTGTCATGGTATCATCAGGCAAGGGTTCTCAGGCTTGATTCTGGGAAGATATAATCTAACAGAGGGATAAGGTCTGTCTCGATCAGAACAGGAATTGCAATATATAATTATATATGATCTGCACAGAACCATAAGGTGAAGCAATACCGTTACCCCTTTGTCAGGTTTTATAATCTGATATATGCCGGGATTGGCAAGAGTGCCCAGGTACCAGGAGATTAATTTGCAACAAAAAACCTTTGGAAATAGTTAGATTAATTTAATAATTCAGCGAATAAAACAGGAAGGTAGAAATGCTTGAAAATATTGTAGAAGAAGCCATAAGGCACAAAGCAAGCGATATACATATGACCAGGGGACTGCCTCCAGTATTCCGCATTGATGGGCAGCTGGAACAGGCACGCCATTTCGGAATTCTTGGTGAAGAAGATTTGAGGAGAATGGCAGAAAGCCTTACTGATAAAGAAAGATACATCGAAAGAAAATACATTGATACATCCTTTGTTTACAGCCAGTTCCGGTTCAGGGTACATGTATTCAGACAGAGGGAATCGGATGCGATAAGCATGAGGCTTATCCCCTCGGTAATCCCTTCTATAAAGGAACTTAACCTGCCCGAGTCAGTACATGGTTTTGTCAATGTTAAAAGCGGGCTGATACTGATAACCGGCAGGACCGGATGCGGCAAATCAACAACCCTTGCAGCTATTATTGATGATATCAACAGTAATCAGAAGAAGCATATCATCACGGTTGAAGACCCTATAGAATTTCTTCATGAGCACAAAAAGAGCATGATAAACCAGAAAGAAGTGGGAAAAGATGTTTTATCCTTTGCTGATGCTGTAAGAGCAAGCATGCGTGAAGATCCGGATATACTGCTTGTCGGGGAGATGAGGGACCTTGAAACCATACAGAATGCAATCACAATGGCAGAAACAGGGCATCTTGTTTTCGGAACACTGCATACCAAAAGCGCAGCCGAGACCGTTGACAGGATTATAGATGTATTTCCTTCAAACCAGCAGGGACAAATCAGGACACAGTTTGCCAATGTGATCCATGGAATTCTATCCCAGGAATTAATACCGGGACTGGGGGGCGGAAGAATACCCCTCTGCGAGGTTCTTATTGCCAATAATGCCATAAGGTCGCTTATAAAGGATAATGCCCATCCCAGTTCCATAAATGACCAGCTTCAAATGAACTACAGAAGAAACGGATCCCAGAGCATATATCAGGCACTGGCACATTTGTACAGGGAAAAGCTGATAGACCGTGATACAGCCTTTGAATATGCCGGAAGCAACGATACCATACGGGAAATGATAACAGGAAAATCCAGTTAGGTTTTTCTTTTTAACAGCCGGGGCCAATAGGTATTTTTCCTGGCAGCTCAGTGCATATTGCAGAAGGAAAAGGGCTCGGAACCCTTGATAAACGCCATTCTGTCAACCTTAATGCAGTTGCTGTTGGCTATAAGCCCTGATTCCATGCATATGTCACGAAAAATTATATTGGCTGGTATGAAAAATTCCTTGTTAATTATTATCTTTTTTTCTGCAAGCTCTTTGATAATATCTATCCAGATGGGAAGGGATACAGATGCGCCTGTCCTGTTGTTTCCAAGGGAGGTTTTTTCATCGTTGCCCACCCAGACACCTATCACAATGTCCGGCGTAAACCCTATATACCAGGTATCCGAGAAATTATTGGTGGTGCCGGTTTTGCCGGCCGAAAGTATTTCAAGATTCCTGGCTCTCTGGGCAGTCCCTGACTGAACAACATTTTTCAGCATATCAATCATTACATAAGCCACATCTTCCCTGATAACCCTTCTTGGTACCTGGAATTTCTCATCCAGGACATTACCCTGGTTATCGCTTATAATACTTATGAATCGCGGTTCTTTGTATATCCCGTAGGAAGGAAATACACTGAATGCTCCTGCCATTTCCAGAAGTGTAATATCGCTGGAACCAAGGGCAAAAGATAAATATGGAGCCAGGTAGGATTGAATGCCCATTTTTTTTAGATAGCTTATGGCCACATCCACGCCTATTTCTCTTAAAAGCTTTACGCTTGCGACATTTATGGACTGGGACAGGGCATACCTTATGGGTATCCTGCCATAGAAAAGACCTTTGAAATTCCTGGGCTGCCAGTAATCTTCGGTAGATATATAATAGTAGGAATTCGGTGCATCGTTTTTCATGTCAGCCTGGGAATAACCATTGTCTATGGCGGCAGCATAGTAGAGGGGCTTTATGACGCTTCCTGTCTGCCTGTAAGCCTGTACAGCCCTGTTAAATTCGCTGTCGCTGAAGCTGTAGCCTCCCACCATGGCAAGTATATTTGATGTATTTATATCCAGTATGATTACCGCCCCGGATGCTATGGGGGTCTGGGTAAGTATCATATCATAGCAGCCGTCTTTCGGCGTCAGGCTGTCAAACCGGATTTCAACCATGTCCCCCACAGAGAAATATTTCAGCGGGTCTTTTTTAATCCAGTCTGAGGATTCCCTGGAAATCCTGCCCTTAATATTTCCTGCCTGGACTAAAAGAACATCCTGTATATCGATAATCTCTGCAAAATAATTTTCTTCAAGTATGGGTTTTATCAGGGTCAAATCCTTTTCTTCAGGCACATTTTCAATCTTTCTGTAGCCGTATCTGCTCCTGTCATAGTTCTCAAGCCCCCTTCTCAGGGCCATTCCTGCTATGGACTGCATATCCCTGTCCATTGTTGAATATATTTTAAGACCTCCTTTAAGCAGGAGCTCTGAACCCAGGGTTTTATAGCAGTATCTTCTTATTTCCTCAATAAAATAGCTGAAGAGCCCGTTTGCCTCCAGATAGGGAGCCAGTAAAAGCTCTTCTTCGCTGTATTTTTTATATTCATCCTCCGAGATAAAATTCTCCTGAAACATCCTGAACAGTGCAATATTCCTTCTTTCAACGGCAAGATCCTTATTTTTAAATGGATTATACCGCTCAGGAGCCTTCGGAAGAGCAGCCAAAAGGCATGCCTCAGGAACAGTTATCTCTGATACACTTTTACCGAAGTACTTTCTTGATGCCGACTCAATGCCGTAGGATCCGGAGCCGAAATAGATCTGATTTAAATAAAAGGTTATTATTTCTTTCTTTGTAAATCTGTTTTCAATCTTAAGGGAAAGGAAGGCCTCCTTTATTTTCCTGATCAGTTTTTTTTCCGGTGTTAAGAACATATTTCTCGCCAGCTGCTGAGTAATGGTTGAGGCCCCCTGAACCTTGCCGCCCTTGACAATATTTATATAAAGAGCCCTGATTATCCCTGTGGGATCAATACCGAAATGATAATAGAAATACTTGTCTTCTACAGAGATGAATGCATTTCTTACATGCTCAGGGATATCGTCATAATCAACAATTACCCGGTTTTCAACAAAAAATTCCCCTATGGCTGAGCTGTTTCTGTCATAAATGATGCTTTTTACCGAGGGTGTCTCCCTTTCTAATGCCGTTATATCTGGAAGGGACCTGGACAGGCTGTATATAAAGCTGAGAACAGCCCCCATTAGGATTATTATGAGGATGAGCAAGATACGCCTTTTGCTTAAAAATTTCAATATCCGATCAGAACCTTTAATTCATGTATAAATTCATCAATTGTTTTAAAATCCTTGTAAACTGAAGCAAACCTGACATAGGCCACCTTGTCAATCTCCTTGAGCTTTTTCATTACATACTCTCCTATGTCTTTTGTATATATCTGTTTAATCCCATCTTTCTGTATATGTTTCTCCAGTTCATCCACTATCTTTTCCAGGTCCTCAATCTTTATGGGCCTTTTCTGGCATGATTTCAGAAGGCCGTTAAGTATCTTGGTTCTGTCATAATCCTGGAGCTCATTATTGCTTTTTATAACCATCAGAGGGTTTTCTTCTATCCTCTCATAGGTTGTGAATCTCTCGTGACATGAATTACATTCCCTTCTACGGCGTATGACTGTATTTTCCTTTATCAGTCTTGAATCAATAACAGAATCATCAATAGCGCTGCAGTAAGGGCATTTCATCTTTTAAGGCTGGTTAACCAGTATGTGTTTTACCAGTGTCAGGATCTCCCGGCTTTTAAATGGCTGGTCCAGGAGTGCCTGTATATTATCCAGGTTGAGTTCCGGCTCGTCTTTATTTTCCCTAATCACTATGATCGGTATATTCCTGGTTTCTTCCTTTTCTCTGATAAGCCCGATAAGTTTTGATGATTCCAGCACTTCTACCTTTTCATATAGCATCAGTATAGTGGGCACCTTATTGCATATTATCTTCCAGGCATCCATTCCTGTCGGAGACAGGAAAACTTTATAGTTGGCATTATCCAGAATTTTTTTGACCAGGGTTCTGTTCTGTACGTTCCTATCCACAACCAGAATGGTCTTTTCTGAGGGTTTGAGTTCATCAATCTCCAGAATCCTTTCAAGAATCCTGTAGTCTGTCCTGGCAAAGAGAACCACCTCTGCTATGTTTATATCAAATTTCGGTATCATGATCTTGAGATTCGCTTTGCCGTTTTCATCGGTTTTTGTCGTTGCCAGCACTTTGGACTTATTCTTGGTCTTCTGCCTTATCTTAACACCTACAGTGACATTAGGCAGCGGGTCAAGGGTATCCACATTTTTGACGATAACCTCGATAGTGTCTTCATTCTTAAGGTAAAGCTTTGATCCCTTGGTAAGGAAAACATCATATTCTATTTCCTCCAGGTTTATTTCAGGTTTTGATTCCTGGAGAAAATCCAGAATAACCTGGTCCAGGGATTTAGGGCCGTCAGGATGTTCTTCTGTCTCACTCTGATCAAATACATAGGTTTTTGTGTCATCGTCTTTTTCAGCAAAGAGCTCCTTGCTTTTAATCTTGAAAAGTACTTCCTTATGCTGGGTTTCCATCATCTTGGCAACCACTTTCACTATATCTTCCCTGTCAAGATAATCCTTGTAGGAAGACCTCTTGGAAGCAAGTATTGCACCGCCCTGGTAAACCAGGGATTCTATAACCGGGTTATTGACCCCCTTGTCCTCTGTCTGTATGTGGTAAACAACCCCGTCAATCTTTATCTCGGTATTGAACCCGCTTATCATTCCCTACCTCCAGTTAAAATATCAGCCCAGTTCTGAAAACCTTGCAGTAAAATGCCTCAGTACCTTTGGTTCGAATGAAAACCTGACACCCTTAATTTTATCTTTGAAGCCAACTATCTTCCTGAATACAGAAATCGTGTAATCCATATGGGAATTGGTATATACCCTGCGCGGCACAGCCAGACGGACAAGCTCCATGGCTGAAGGCCTTTCTTTTCCGGTATTTTCATCTTTTTTGCCGAACATTACGCTTCCTATCTCACAGGCCCTTATGCCCCCCTCCCTGTAAAGGGCAATAACAAGAGCCTGGCCCGGATACTGGTCCTGGGGTATGTGGGGTAAAAAGCTCTTTGCATCCACATATACCGCATGCCCTCCGGTAGGCTCAACAATTGGGACACCCGAACTGACAAGATTTTCACCAAGATACCTTACCTGAGAAATCCTGAATTCAAGGTAATCCTCCTCTACTACTTCGCTGAGGCCCTGGGCTATGGCTTCGAGGTCTCTTCCGGAAAGCCCCCCATAAGTGGGAAAACCCTCTATAAGGATAAGTCTGTTTTTTAAAACCTCGTAAAGCTTTTTGTCCTTCAGGGCGATAAATCCTCCTATGTTAACCAGAGCATCCTTTTTTGCACTCATTGTACATCCGTCAACATGGGAAAACATCTCCCGGGCAATCTCCTTTATGCTCCAGTCCCTGTAAGTATCTTCCCTTTTCTTTATAAAGTAGGCATTCTCTGCAAACCTGCAGGCATCAAGGAACAGGGGAATACCGTAATTTTTAAGGAGTTTCTTCGTATCAATGATGTTTTTCAGGGAAACCGGCTGGCCTCCGCCTGAATTATTGGTCACAGTAATCATACAGAGGGGAATTTTATCGGGCCCAGTTTTTTCAATAAAACTCCTGAGCTTGGCTAAATCAATATTTCCCTTGAAGGGATAATGGGAGGAGGGGTCCAGCCCCTCGTCAATAACCAGGTCAATTGCTTTTCCGGAGTTAGCTTCGATATTGGCTCTTGTGGTGTCAAAATGAGTATTATTGGGTATTGCATGACCTTCTTTCAGTATGGTCGAAAAGAGTATATTCTCAGCAGCCCTGCCCTGGTGAGTAGGAATAATATATTCAAAGCCTGTAATATCCCGGACAGCGTTGTAGAATCTGTAGAAGGACCTTGCACCGGCATAGGATTCATCGCCATGCATAATGCAGGACCATTGCCGGTCACTCATGGCTGATGTTCCGCTGTCTGTAAGAAAATCAATAAATATGTCCTCAGCTTTTATATTAAAGGTATTAAACCCTGCTTCAATTAGGATTTTCTCTCTTTCCTGCCTGTTTTTCAGGGTAATTTTCTCAACGGATTTAATACGGTAAGGCTCAACTGTATCCATGTATATTCTCCTGTGTTAAAATATAAGAAGATACTATTATAATCCCTGCATTATGTCAAAATTTTTTATGCAGAGCCCTGTTTTAAGCAGATGGAATTATCTCTGTAATTTGTATTTAATCCGCTCTTTTAATTAAGCTTTAATATATTTGACAAATCATGCATTTAATTTATAAAAAGTTTATCATACAGGTTTATAAAATCTATGATTAAGATTAAAGGAGGTCTCTAATGGAAGAATATATTAAAAAGGTATCACAGCTTCTGGACAGGGTAATTGATAATACAGGGTGGAGGCAGATGAACTGCATCAACCTCATCCCTTCGGAAAATACTCCCTCCCTTTTTGTCAAATTCTGTGAAATCAGCGATTCCGCCGGAAGATATGCCGAGCATAAGAAAGCCTTGAAGAAAGAAAGAAAACTCCTGGAAGATTCAAGGGCTCTGAAGGGCAATGAGATCTTTTACTACCAGGGCACTGATTTCATTAATTTCATTGAACTCGAAGTCAATAAAGAATTTGCAAAATATTCCGGCGCCACCCATGTGGAATCCCGTGTTATTTCAGGCCAGCAGGCAAATGAGGTGGTTTTCAAGGCAATGGTGAAAAATCTCAACCGGAACAAGGACAATGAAGGGCTCTCTGAATGCGGGAGGATGGTATGCGTCATGAACAATGAGCTTACTTACGGCGGGCATCTGAGCGCTCAGCCCTTCGGCGCATTGTTCAATATGGTGGAGAATGACAATGTGGTAAATTTCCCCCTATGCAGGGACAATTCCTATATGATAGACGCCGACAGGATGTGTGAGCTTATTGAGGAACACAAACCTCCCCTACTGGTGTTCGGCAAAAGCATGTTTCTGCATCCCGAGCCCATATCCAGGGCCAGAAAATGCATTGATGACCTGGGTTTAAATACTGTCATCATGTATGATGCCGCCCATGTAATGGGCATTATCGGTGATTATTTCCAGAGCCCCCTTGAAGAGGGAGCTGATGTAATTACCGGTTCAACGCATAAAACCTTCTTCGGGCCCCAAAGGGGAATCATTGCAGTTTCAAACCAGGACGGCAGGCTGGACAGGCTCTTTTCAGATATTAATTCAAGGGCATTTCCTGGTTCGCTGAGCAATCATCATTTAGGGACCCTGGTAGGTATGCTCATGGCTACATATGAAATGAATGCATTTAAAAATGAATACCAGAAAGCAGTCATAGAAAATGCGAAATCTTTTGCAAAAAGCCTGGAGGAATTCGGCATCAATATTGAAGGGGGCAGGGAGCACGGTTATACAAAAACACACCAGGTTGTTATAAATACCCGGGAACACGGCGATGGAAAAGAGCTTGCAGCCCTTCTGGAGGATAATAATATAATTACAAACTACCAGGCCCTGCCAAGCGATGAATCCTTCCTTCACCCCAGCGGAATCCGGATGGGTGTTTCAGAAATGACCAGATTCGGCATGGACAGGGATGAATTCCATCAAATCGCCGGCTATATTGCTGATATTATAAAAAACAAAAAGAATATCAAAGAGGAGGTGGCTGGATTCAGGAAGAACTATCTGCAGATGCGCTTTGCCTTTGATAAGGACACCCACTCAAAGGTCCTGAAAAAAGTTATGGAGAATATAATACCCTTCCATGGTGATTTTGAGAAGATATTCAGCTGAACTGGATAATTTGAACGCTGATGATAAATATAAAGTCCAATTATCTGAGTGATTTTGGTTCCCAGACCTTCGATATAGGCAATCTGCCCTCGGCCATAGGAGAAAAACTGCAGAATTTCTTCATCAATAATCTGCCGATCAACTCTGAAACTGCCGAACTGATAGCCCTTGAGATGAAGAGGTGGGCCATATCCAGGGGCTGTACCCATTATACCCACTGGTTCCAGCCTTTAACAGGGCTTACGGCAGAAAAGCACAATACATTTTTGCAGGCTGAAAGTTATAGCAAAAAGAGGATAATCGAAGAATTCTCCGCATCAGAACTTATACAGGGCGAACCTGACGCATCAAGCTTCCCCCACGGAGGCATACGCAGTACTTTCGAAGCCCGGGGCTACAGCGTGTGGGACCCTTCTTCACCATCCTTCATAATGGAGACAAGCAGGACAAAGACTCTATTCATACCCAGCATATTCATAAGTTTCACCGGCGATGTGCTGGATAAAAAAACACCCCTGCTAAGATCAATTAAAACTCTTTCAGAAATAAGCACGAAAATTTTAAGGCTTTTCGGTATTGACACAGAATTCGTAACACCTCTGATAGGGCCTGAACAGGAATACTTCCTTATCCCTTCCAGATACATAAAAAACAAGCTTGACCTCAATATACTGGGATATTCCCTTTTTGGTGCAAAATGCCCCAAGGGTCAGAAATTCCAGGATCACTATTTCGGTTCAATAAAGGATAATGTGCTTGCATTTATGCAGGATTCTGAAGAAACACTTATAAAGTTAGGAGTACCTGTAAAAACAAGGCATAATGAGGTAGCCCCGAACCAGTTTGAACTTGCGGTGCTGCCTGAATACTGCAATATCGCCGCAGACCACAATCATCTTGTGATGGAGGTTTTAAGAAGGCATGCTCTGAAATACGACCTCACAGCCCTTTTCCACGAAAAGCCATTTTTTGGGGTTAACGGCAGCGGGAAGCACATAAACTGGTCGCTTGTAACCGACAGGGATACAAATATCTTTGATATCCCGGGTAAGGACAGAAATGCAATCATATCCCTGCTTTTCATCTCAGGGCTCATCAGGGGCATACACCTGCACAATGATCTTCTAAGGTCTGTTTTTGCCTGTGCGGGCAATGACCGCAGACTGGGCGCTCATGAAGCTCCGCCGAATATTATATCCCTTTACCTGGGAAATGAGCTGACTGACGTTTTTGAAAATATTGAATCTTTGAAAGACCTGGATACAAAGCTTAATACCACAGAAAATACCATTATAGACGGTTTGAAATTCCTCACCTGTATAAAGAAGGACAATACCGACAGGAACCGGACATCTCCCATTGCCTTTACAGGAAACAAATTTGAATTCAGGACAGCCGGCGCTTCCCAGTCAATTGCTTTCCCCAATACTGTAATCAATCTCTTAATGGCTGATTCCCTTCATTTTATTCACGAAAAAATGGAAAAAGCCCTTGATTCCGGGCATGATCTGTACAAGAGCGCTCTAAAAATCATTAAGGATAACTATAAGAAGCACAGGGGTATAATCTATAATGGAAATACCTATGAAAAGGAATGGCATGATCTTGCAGAAAAAAGAGGTCTTTTTATCGCTGATTCAACTCCCTATGCCCTGGATATGATGATAAGTGAAAAGAACATTGCCCTTTTTTCAAAATACAATGTGCTGAGAGATACGGAAATAAGAGCAAGATATATTGTTAAACAGAATATATATACTGATACTGTAGAAACCGAGGTCCGAATCGCCAGGGACATGATAAGGAACAGTATTGTTCCTGCTGTCTTCAAATATCAGAGCATGCTTGCCGGTTCAATAAACTCCCTGCCCAAAGATGAAATAAGCAGGGATGATATATCTGTGCAGAGGGATTATCTTTCAAGAATAACAGGTAAATTGAGCGATCTACTTAGAATCCTTAAAAACCTTGACCTTATCAATGAAAGGATAAAAGACATGCCCCAGGAGGAAAAGCCGTATTTTTATGCCGACAGTGTTGCGGAGGTTCTAAGCAGTGCTCAGGATGTTATTTCCAAACTGGAGGAAAGGCTGGATTATGACTTATGGCCCCTTTCAAGGTATTCGGACATGTTTTTCAGCCAGTAGCATGAGTCTGGATTAATCTATGCATAATGACCTGTATTCCCGGAAACTCTTTCATATAACGGCCGGCTCTGTAATACCGGTTATATACCTTTATTCCGGCCTTTCAAAATCCGAAGCAGTTATGCTGCTTTTCCCCTTTGTGTTTTCAGGGCTTATTTTTGAATATTTCAGGCTCCTTAATAAAAAATTTTCTGATTTTATTCATAAACACCTGAGAAGGCTCTTTAAAAGTGATGAATACAGCAGGATAAATTCGTCGGTAACCTTATTGCTCGGGTGTTTTATAACAGTTCTTTATTTCGATAAAAAAACAGCCATTGCATCCATGTTTATTCTGAGCATTGCCGACCCTGTCGCCTGTCTTGCAGGGATAAAACTGGGCAGGTTAAAAATAGGGCCAAAGACCCTGGAGGGTTCTCTGGCCTTTTTCCTTACAGCTTTAATTATCCTTGTATTCTTTTTCAGTTTGAAAACAGCCTTAACCGGTGCATTTCTGTGTGCCTTGACCGAACTGCTGATCCGGCCTCCCGCTGATGATAACCTGCTTCTGCCGCCAGTCTGCGCCTTTCATCTCATGATACTGCAGGTTTTATTTTAATTTGTAAAGATACACTCCTGCAGAGTTTTTCCCGTCATTGACAACTCCGTAGAATTTCTCGTCCATAACGGTTTTATAATCATCAACAGTAAGGTACTTTGCTGTTATCTGCACCTCATTGTCCTCATAGAATCTAATCCTGACATAATTATATACATGCCCGTACCTTGGATGCCCTATAAGCACCGTCTCTGAAACCACTATCATTGCCTTCGGGTTATGCACGCTCATTCTGGCAAAGTACTCAAAGGTCTTCAGTTCCATACCCCCTATGGCATCAGGGGATTCCATCTCTTCATTATCCGAAATAAGTCTGGTATTCTTATAATGAATTATCACCCTCACCTGTCTGCCTTCTTTCAGGGCTTCAAGCAGCTCATTGAAATTCATGACCTGGATATTTTCTCCAAAAAGAGAAACGCTCAAAAGAAGCACAAAAAGTAATGCAGGTATTATCTTATTTTTCATAAGGACACTCCTTATTTGATTTATTTTGGCAATATCAGGCAGAACTTCGCTCCTCTGCTGGCTGATTTTGAGAGAATGATCTGCCCTCCATGCATTTCCACTATCCTTTTTGCTATGGAGAGGCCAAGCCCTGTTCCGCCTTCTCCCTTTCTTGAGCTGAAAAAGGGGTTGAATATATAATCCCTTATATCATCCGGAACACCGCCGCCATTGTCCTCTATCCCTATTTCAATGCATTCTTCTCTTTCCTTAACTGATACGTTTATTACGGGGTACTCGGATTCCTTTAGTTCATCAAGGGCATTGATAATAAGGTTGATAATCACCTGCTGTATCTTCATGGGATCTATATTGATGCTAATATTATCCTCTGAATAGGACCTTTCTATTTTCAGCCCGGAGATATGGATGTAGCCGGAAACCGCGTGATTTATGGAAAGCTCTATTACATCAATTATATTTGTATTTACCATGCTTAGAATGGTCGGTTTGCCAAACTGCATAAGGTCTTTTATGAATCTTCTGGCCCGGTTTATCTGGTTTATCATATCATCCATAACATCCCTGTTATTTCCCGAAATATCCCTTAAAAACTCTATATTGGTTCTGAGTATGCCCAGGGGATTTCTAAGTTCATGGGCAACCGCCACCACAAGGTTTCCGATCTCGGCCATCTTTTCCGCCTGCTGGAGAGAAATCTCTTTATCCTTAAGGCTTTCAGAAAGATAGAAATTATGTATGGCCATGGAAGCCTGATTTGCAAGCCCGGCCAGGATATCCAGATCCTCAGAGTTAAAGGGCCTTTTATTATGCTTATTATTGACATTCATTACCCCGTATATCTGATTTCCCGCCTTAAGTGGAAGGGAGAGAAGGCTTTTAGTATTGTATTTTCCGCTAATATCCGCTTTCTGAAACAGAGGGTGTTTTTCTATATCTGAAATAAGAAGACTTTCGCCTTTATTGAATATATAACGGGTAACAGAGTCCTCATCTTCAACTTTTGTATTAATAATGTCCTTTGCTTCTCCGGCTGCCGCTTTTACTACCAGCTCCCCTTCCTTGTCCTTTATTACAATACTCCCCCTGAGTGCATCTACCTCCCTGAGGGCGATGTTCAATATCACATCCAGGACCAGTTCCAGGTTAAACAGCTCCGATATTGCAGTTTTACCTGCCTTTTTCAGAGAAATCAGTTCCAGTATTTTTTTCTGCAATATATCATCCCTGTCAAGGAGCTCCTGGTATGCCGACTTTAGTTTTTGCCTCTCCTGCTCGATCTTTTCCTTCAGAACTTCATTGAATCTGCTTATCCTGCGGTTCAGCTTATCCTTTTCTCTGCTTACCTGGAGAAGGTTTGCCGCCTTGTCCTTAAGATCCAGAAAAAGATGGGCATTAACCACATTTATTGCAAAGTGGGAGGAAAAAACCTGGAGAAGGCCCAGGTCTTCCCCTGTGAAGTCTCCCCCAATCCTGTCATTAAGGTTGATTACACCGATTACCGTATCATAGAACATTATAGGGGTGCTTATAAAGCTCTTTTTTTTGTACTCCGTCCCGCTCCTCAGTCCTTTGAACCGGTCTTCCTTCTCAATGTCGTTTACTATTATGCTCTGCTTGTTCTTTGCCACAAAATAGGAAATGGTGTCTTTCCTGAGCGATTTAAAACCGCTCCTTACAGTACTGGGAAGACCCATACATGCCTTTACAATAAGGTCTTCGTCCTCAAAAAGGAGGATTGAGGCCTTTTCAACCCCGAGGATTTTTTTCAGGGATTCAATGGATTTTGATAGCAGTTTATCCATGTGCAGTTCTTTATTCAGCTCACTTATTATCCGGTTGAAGGTCTCCATCTGTGAGATCTTGCTGATATAGGCTGTTTCTCTGTCGTACTTATGGCAAATGGCTCGTATGATCCTTTGCACAATCCTATTTTCAGCCTCATCAACCCATATTATATCATCATAATCCTGGCAGAAATCCTGACTGTCCGGCTGGGAACTTAAAAGGGCTATCATGACCGCATTTTGTCTGAGTTTGAAAAAAACCTCATTTTCGCATGCTGTCCTGTTTGATATATCCATAAAGATGACTTGCATGGTCTGCAGGCAGTATGGAAATTCCTTTGGAATAAATAAAGGCTCAAGGGAAAATACAGTATCAAAAAAACCAAGTTTTTTCCTCATTTTACTAATAATGCTGCTGCTGCTGCTTATTATGGCTACAGGAACTGAACTGTATTCTTTGAGGGCCATTGGGAAAATACACCCCATAATGCTTTTAATCTGTATAGAATAAAAAAATGGGGCTTGAAAATAAGCCCCATTTCATCTTTACCGGCCTCAGACTATCCTTTTTCCGTCAACGGAATTAAGGAAATCCCAGTAGTCATTGACCTGTTTCTGCAGTTCTTCAAGTACTGCTTTATTAGATTCCTTGTTAAGATGCCTGAACCTTGTCTGATGCTTTGTAAATTCCGTCACTGGAAGTATCTCTTTGGGTCTGTAATTTAGTTTGAGAACACCTTTCTCTATTTCGTAAAGGGGCCACATTACAGTTTCCACGGCAAGTTTTGATATCTCAACGGATTTGTCCTCAGGATATCCCCAGCCGGGTACGCAGGGTGATAAAACATTAAGGAATGCCGGTCCTTTCAGCTCCAGGCCCTTTCTCAGCTTGTCATGAAGGTCCTGCCATTTGGCTACTGTAGCCTGGGCTGCATATTCGATGTGGTGGCCGGCAACAATAAAGGTAAGGTCTTTTCTTTTCTGGGATTTTCCAGGTATTACCTTCCCAGCAGGCGAGGTAGTAGTGGCAGCTCCAAAAGGAGTGGCACCGCTTCTCTGAATGCCTGTATTCATGTAAGCTCCGTTATCATAGCATATGTATAGAAAATCATGACCCCTTTCAATTGCTCC
>CAYSKJ010000066.1:0-15806 GCA_964431655.1 uncultured bacterium
TTGATGCAAATTTCGCCCCCTTCATTGAATGGAAAAAGAGCAAGGGCGTCAAGGTCTACAAGCTTCTCATGAGCAGTGTGGGAAGCACTACCACTGCCATAAAGAATGCCATACAGAATGCATATGACACCTATTCGCCCAAACCCTCATATGTAGTGATGGTGGGGCATACAACCCTGATCCCGCCGAATTACCGCTCCACCACTGATGGCAACGCAGCATCAGATTATCCCTATACCCTTATGGACGGGGACAATTATCCGGATATACTTATCGGCAGAATACTGGCTAAAAACACGACCCACGTGGATGTCCAGGTATCAAAGATTGTCAACTATGAGCAGAATCCCTTTACTGGTTCAGAGGCAGCCTTTTACAGCAAGGCATTCGGCATAGCCAGCAATGAAGGATACAATCCCTCCGATGAAGACTATATTAACGGCATTGCCAATTATCTGCTTAACGGTACCTATACCTATCATGACTATTTTTTCCAGGGTGACGGAAATGCCACAGCAGCAAATATCAGCGCGGCGATAAACAACGGCAGGACCTATGCCACCTATATAGGCCACGGAAGCGGTACTTCCTGGGGAAGCGTCAATACAACCTTCAGCAATACTCAGATCCATGCCCTTTCCAACGGTTTTAAATTACTGGCCATGATAGATGTTGCCTGTCTTAACGGGCAGTTTGATGATATATCCGAGTGTTTTGGCGAAGCATGGATGTGGGCCGGTACCGCTTCAGTGCCAAAGGGCGCTGTTGCATATTACGGCGGTTCCGTCAGCATATCCTGGGATCCACCGGCCATCATGGCCACCGGCATTGCCAAGCATCATTTCCAGGATCCGGTCTATACCTTCGGCGGAAGCTGTCTGGCGGGACAGATGTATCTCGTGGCCCAGAGCGGATGGAATACGAGTACCGAGGATAATTTTGAATGGTATAATATATTCGGTGATCCATCTCTTATGATGAGGACAGCCAGCCCTTCAACCCTTAGTGTTACTCATCCTTCCCTTATACCGGCAGGTTCCACCAGCGCCAGTGTAAATGTAACAGCAGGGGGATCCGCCTTCCAGGGAGCTCTGGTATGCATCTATGCCCAGAACAATGAAGATATTTATGCCTCAGCTTTTACCAGTTCATCAGGAGATGCCACATTAAACTTTGACAGTACCGTATCTCCCACCGATGAGCTTAAAATTACAGTGACCGGCTATAATACCACTGTATATACCTCAACGATAATGGCAGGATCAACAAGCGACGGAATCATCTCCTTTGACAGCGACTACTATTCATGCACCGGGACAGCAGTTATCAGCCTCATGGACGGTGACCTGGAAGGCCAGGGCACCCAGAATGTCGAGGTATCATCCACAACATACCCGGGAGGCATTACTGTTACCCTGAATGAAACATCAACTGACGGCGTTTTTGAAGGCCTGGCTGTCCTGGGTACCCATATTGCAGTATCCCACGGAGATACCCTTACTGTTACCTACTTTGACGCCAATACAGGCAAACGCGCATCAGAATACAAAACCGATACAGCTGTTATTGACTGCGCCGGGCCGGTCATATCCGATATACAGTTACTGTCCAGCGGAGGAAATTTTGCAGAGATAGGATTTGCCACCAATGAGGGTGCAACATCAAGGCTTCTCTGGGGCACATCCTGCTCCAGCATGCCCAACGCGGTTGATGCCAGCACTTCCTACAATACTTCCCACAGCGGAATTATTGACGGATTGGCAACCAGCACCAAGTATTACTACAAGGTGGAGGCAACCGATGCTCTGGGCAATGTGAGCACCAGTGCATGCCTTAATTTCACCACGGCCAGCGAACTCACCGTAGGCAACGGTACTACCGAGATAAACGCAGCTCCTATTTATACCTATTACCATGACAACAGGACCCAGGTCATTTATACAGCCTCGGACCTTGGGAATTCAGCCATGACCATAACATCCCTGGGTATAGATGTGACCACTCTTCCGTCACTGACCATGAACAGCTGGACTATCCGGATGAAGCACACCACCAAGGCTGATTATGAAACCTCAGCTGTATTTGAAACCACAGGCTGGACTATTGTATATCAGGGCAATGTAACCATCAGCTCTACAGGCTGGAATGAATTTGCATTTTCTGTACCCTTTGAGTATGACGGAACCCAGAACCTGATGGTAGACTTCTCTTTTAATAATGCCAGCTGGGCATCCCCCGGCGGAAAGGTCTACTGGACCGGAACTTCTACCAAGAGAAGCATATACGGTTATACTGATTCTGGTTACGGCGATCCCCTGAACTGGACAACAGGCAATACACCTACCGTATATACCGCAAACAACTATGTGAACCTGAAGCTGGGCCTGCAGGCACAGGAGGAATACCCGGATACCCAGCCGGCTTTGATCAGCATGAACAGCAGTTACCCCATGGTTTATTCCTGGGAATACAGCTATACAAAAGATATTGAATTCGGAGCAAAGGGCTCTACCTGGGTTCCTGTAATGAACGGCGCTTATGCCCAGAAGCTGGTAGCAGGGGATATTACCGGAAATGGAATCAATGAGGTTGTTGGGTACTTCCCGGGATTCGGCATTTACTACTATGACCAGGCCCAGTGGATACCCATTATCAACAGCACAGTACTTGATTTCGACCTTGTTGAGATACCTTCTTCCTCTCAGAAGCAGATTGTTGCATCCTTTCAGAATCAGGGGGTATATAAATGGAACTATGCAAAGGGCCACACCTTTGAAACAAGTTTGACTGGTTCAAAGGACTGGACCATGATATTCGGGACACCCGCCTATATTGTCCTTGCACTGGATGCTGACAAGAACCAGACCGAGGATATTATAATGGCCTTTGATTCCATTGAAGGTACCTACCTTTATAACAGCAATACCTCCCAGTTTACAAAGATACTCACAGTCAGCCCATCGGCTGCAGCCCGGGGGGATTTCACAGGTGACGGTTATGATGAACTCATGGTATCCTTCGAGGGCCTCGGACTTTATGTAATGAACTACAGCAAGGGTGATGCACCTGGTTCAGAGAGAATGAAGCTGGGAAAAGACGGCTATTCGGACCTGTCCAGTATCAGCAGGGACAATGTATGGTATAAAGGCCGTGCCTACTCATGGATGAGGCTGTTTTACGTGGCAGCTGATGCCGGCTCAAAGCTTTCAACAGCCAATCTTGCCGGTGATGGAAGAGATGAGCTGATTGCCGTCCTGTTGGGGAAAACCTATTATTATAATCCCCAGGCATCCATATGGACAAAGATTGCGGATATCGCCTTTGAAAGCATAGGTTCCGGCTACTTTACAGATCTGGAAGCCCCTTATGAAGACCTGATTCTTTCATGCGCTCAGATGAACCGTATATTCCTTTATAAAACTCAATCCCAGAGCTTTGAAAGAATACTTGAGGGAATGTATTCATCCAGCATCACAGGATTCTAAGGAAATAATATAAAAAAGAGGGCAGTGCAATATGCATTGCCCTCTTTTTATTTATAAAAAAAGCTTTTTTATTATATATCTGATTTAAGAATAAAACGAGGAGACTCTTATGAGTTATAAAAAGATATTTATCTTTATCGTTCTTGCGGTTATAATCTTTTTTTCTGCTCTTTATGCAGACAATAATGATTACCGCAACGGTTATATCAGGGATTCAGAATATCTGCGGGTCTACTATAAAACCCGGGATAATTTGCAGCAAATAATTGAGAGCGGTCTTATTATTGACAGGATTGTACCGGATAAGGGATATTTTTCATGCTATGCCTGCCCGGAACACATAAGCCTGTTTGAACAGCTTGGGCTTGAGTACAGGAATATCCCCACCACCGCTCAGCTTTTCCTGGATCCGGAATACCGGAAGGAAAGGGAAGCCTACAGGACCTTTGCACAGGTTGAAACGGAGCTTCAGGATATAGCCAGCACATACCCTGCACTTACCCAGCTTATAACCGTGGGAACCAGTGTACAGGGCAGGGGATTGTATTTTCTCAGGATTACCTCAGATATACAGACTGACCCGATAAAGCCTGAATTCCATTATATATCAACCATGCACGGCAATGAGCCTGTAGGAACCGAGCTGTGCATGGAATTCATTAATTATCTTGTACAGAATTATGGAACTGATGCTTATGTTACGGACCTTCTGGATGAAATAGATATATACGTAATGCCTGTGATGAACCCGGACGGCAATGTGGCAAATACCAGGTATAATGCCAATGGCTACGACCTTAACAGGAATTTTCCTGATTTTATTAACAATCCCGAGGATACTACCGCCGGCAAGCAGGCGGAGACAGCTGCCCTGATGCAGTTTTATGCTCAAAGGAGAGGTGTTCTGTCAGCGAATTTCCATACCGGGGCTCTTGTTGTAAATTACCCATGGGATACGACCTATAATGACCACCCTGAAACCCCCATGGCTATAGAGCTGTCCCTGCTTTATTCAAGCAATAATCTTCCCATGTATAATTCCTCCACCTTTGATGACGGCATTACCAACGGTGCCGACTGGTATGTAATTGACGGAGGAATGCAGGACTATTCATGCTATTATCACAGCAATTTCCAGGTCACCGTGGAATGTTCCGATGCATTTGCCCCCCCGGCAAGCAATCTGCCCCAGCTCTGGCAGGATAATAAAAATTCCATGCTGTATTATGCAGGGGCAACCAGAAGGGGAATACAGGGTTATATCCTGGATGGCACTACCCATGAGCCGGTCCCGGCTGAAATAACAGTCAACGGAATTGACTGGGTATTTGAAAACGACGTTACCAGCGGTTTTTTTCACAAGATGCTTCTTCCTGGAACCTATACAGTGACTGTGTCGGCCGACGGCTATCTGGAAGAGATAATCAGCTCCATTGTAATAGACAGCGACTGGAATACCACAACATTCCTCGGCGATATATATATGCAGGAGGACACATCCTCCTATATCAGCTGTAACAGCAATGCTATTGATGATTATTACGGCAATGGCAACGGGATATTGAACCCCGGGGAAACTGCAGGCCTTACCGTCAATATAAATAATAATACAGCCGGCACTGTAACCGGGCTTACAGCAGTTATTTCATGCGAGAACCCCTACGTAACCATCTCCCAGGATTCATCAGCCTATCCTGATATGGCACCGGGAGGAAACGGGGATAATACTTCCCCCTATACCCTGTCGGTTTCAGGCAGCTGTCCCCATGATGAGGTGCTTAGCATCCGTTTTGACTGGTCCTATGCCAGGATGTCCGGCGCTTTCTATATTGATATCCAGGTAAAGAGCATGGAATTTGTGGAAATTGGATCGGGGACTGTCGAGATAACCAATGCCCCTCTCTATACCTATTATGAGGATAACAGGACCCAGGTAATATATACAGCTGAGGATATGGGCAATACACCCATGGAAATTAATTCGCTGTCCATCTTTATATCATCCCTGCCCTCCATGGCCCTTACAGACTGGACCATACGCCTGAAACATACCGCCAAGGCTGATTATGAATCTTCGGCTGTATTTGAGGCCACGGGCTGGACTGTTGTTTATCAAAATACTGCAACTATCAGCGAAACCGGCTGGAATGAGTTTTTGTTTCCTGAGCCCTTCAGTTATGACGGAAGCCAGAACCTGATGATTGATTTTTCTTTCAATAATTCCAGCTGGGCATCCCCCGGCGGAAAGGTGTACTGGACCGGAACGCCGAACAAAAGGGCAATCTACGGTTATACCGATTCGGGCTACGGCGACCCTTTAAATTGGACAACGGGAAATACTCCTACTGTCTATACTACAAATAATTATATTAATCTGAAACTGGGCCTTGTTCCTGAAAACCTTCCAATGAACCTCGATAAGGCGGTAATCAGCCTTAATCCGGATTTCCGTTTTATTTATGAATGGGAATACAGTGATGCAAAACCGGTTGCTTTTGAAGAAAAGGGCTCAACCTGGTTGCTTGTCATGAACGGGAACTATGCACAAAAGATTGTTTCAGGTGATATAACCGGGGATGGAAAGGCTGAGCTGATAGCTTATTTTGAAGGTTCAGGCCTTTATTATTATGATTTTATTGAATTCATTCCTATTACATCAGGAGCTGTAAATGACTTTGCCCTTGCTGATATTGAAGGTACAGGCAAAAAAACCCTTATAGCATCCCTGGATGGATATGGTCTGTATAAATGGGTATATACAGAAAACCGGGCAGACTGGCTTTTCAGCGGTACCAGGTCAGGTTCATGGATAAGGATCAGTACCCAGTGTGCTGATATAATACAGTCGGCTGATATTTATAAAAACGGTATTGATGAGCTTTTTCTGGCTTTCAGCGGTATAAACGGAGGTTATATATACAGCTTTTCCGAAGATACCTTCTTTCTTGCTGTTTCTGTTTCCCCCTCAAAACTTGGAAGGGCTGATATTGACGGCGACGGCTATGATGAACTGATATGCGCTTTTGATCAGATAGGCATATATATTCTTAATTACAGCCAGTTAAAAGCACCATCCCATGTTAAGGAAACTGTTCCATGCTTTGACCCTTCAGAGGACATTCAAAGTTCCTTCTCCTGGGTTTCCAAGGAAGAGAACCGTGCCTTCCAGTGGATGAGGATACTCATTGTATCTCCTGATGCTGAAGCAGGCCTGTATTCCGGAAATATTACCAGTGATTCAATCGACGAAATCTTTACGGTTATAGCCGGCAGGACCTATTATTATCAGCCCTCCGGCCATACATGGAGCATGCTGGTGCCTGCATCATTCGATACCATGACATTCGGCAGGTTCACCCAGGAAGATATTGATGATATACTGCTTTCAAGCAGGGCAGGCAACTTTATTTACCTCTATAAGGCTGCAGAAGCAAGTTTTGAGAGGATACTTGGAGGAGTTTATGCCTCAAGTATGGATGTTCTGCCTTTTGACCAGCAGAGATGAAAAGGAGTAAAAGATGAATTTTAAAAACCTTTTTTCAGCCCTGTTCTTACTAATTATGCTTTCAGTCGGCATATTTGGTTATGAAACAGGATTTATCGGCAATTCACGATATCTTAGAGTTGATTTCCATTCTGAGGAGGATCTGAGGCATATACTTAAGACCAATCTCATAATTGACAGGATTCTTCCCGGAGAAAAGAGCTTTACATGCTACGCTGAAAAAGAGCATGTCGGGCTTTTTGATTCCCTGGGGCTGATATATGAAGATATTCCCACATCGGCCGAGCTCTACAGGGATAAATCCTACAGGCAGGAAAGACTTGCCTACAGGACCTGGACGCAGATTGTAAACGAGCTTACTGCCATCTCCCAGACCTATCCCCAATATACTGAGCTTCTTAATATAGGTACCAGTGTTCAGGGAAGACCCCTTTATTTTCTAAGGATAACCAGCAATATTCAGAGCGATCCGGTCAAGCCTGAATTCCATTATATCAGCACTATTCATGGAAATGAACCTGTTGGAACAGAAATGTGCATGGAATTTATAAACTATCTTTTATATAATTACGGCAGTGATGATTTTGTTACCAGTCTGATGGATGACCTCGATATATACGTGATGCCTGTGATGAACCCGGACGGATTTGTTGCCAGTACCAGGAGCAATGCCAACGGCTATGATCTGAACAGGAATTTTCCTGATTTTACATCAGACCCTGAGGACACCCCCAGCGGCAAGCAGATTGAGACAGCTGCCCTGATGCAGTTTTATGCTCAGAGAAGGGGTGTACTTTCAGCAAACTTCCACACCGGAGCCCTTGTTGTGAATTATCCCTGGGATACCACATATGCAGACCATCCTGAAAATGACATGCTGATTCAGCTCTCACTCCGGTATTCCAGCTTCAATTCACCCATGTATAACTCATATTACTTTGAAGACGGTATAACCAATGGAGCAGACTGGTATGTAATTGAGGGAGGTATGCAGGACTATGCCTGCTATTACCACAGCAATACCCAGGTTACAGTGGAACTTTCTGATTCCTTTGCACCCCCTTCCAATACCCTTCCTCAGCTATGGCAGGACAATAAATACTCCATGCTGAATTACTGCGGGGCAATGAGAAGGGGAGTCCAGGGCTATGTCCTTGATTCAATAACCCATCAGCCTGTAAGCGCGGAGTTTACAGTAAACGGGATTGACTGGGTATTTGAAAGCGACCCTGCCAGCGGATTATTTCACAAAATGCTTCTTCCAGGAACCTATACGATTACTTTTACAGCTGAGGGTTATTATGACAAGACCATAAACGGTGTTGTTATAGGCAATGACTGGAATATAACCACATTTCTGGGAAATGTCTATATGCAGTCCGATTCCCCTCAGGATATCCCGGTGCCTGTATACCGCTTTTTCAACCATGTCAGGGGCGGGCATCTTTATACCATAAGCGAAACGGAAAGGGATACGGTCATGGAGCTTCCCAGCTGGACCTATGAAGGCATAAAATTTAATGTTTTTGCCCAGCAGGCAGAAAATACATGCGCTGTATACCGCTTTTTCAATACTAATACAGGGATACACTTTTATACCATAAACCCGGATGAGAGGGATGCCGTTATGGAGCTTCCCCAGTATAATTACGAGGGTGTAAAGTATTATGTATATAATAGCCAGATCGGTGCATCCATCCCTGTATACCGCTTTTTCAACCATGTCAGGGGCGGGCATCTTTATACCATAAGTGAAACGGAAAGGGATGCGGTCATGGAGCTTCCCAGCTGGACCTATGAAGGCATAGCCTTTTATGTTATAGGACTTTGATCAGGAACAGCGCCTTAGAAATGAAATTGGACGGGGACTCCGGAAGCGGAGCATCCCCGTCCTTACTTAAATAAAAGGTATTTTCCATAACAGCTGTTATTTATCCTTTTTCGGAAACATGGATAAATAAACTCCCACTACCCTGCGGTTTACCAGGATAGCTTCAATCCCAGATTTTTTGGAAAAAGCCAGGTAAGCTGGACAGTGTCGGTTAATTTATAGTTGAGGCAATAGGCAGAGGAGGAAGACTTCTTCGGGTAAGATAATAATGCGTTGAAAGAAAACCTGCGGTATCTAAGCTCCGAAAAAATAGTAGCTACAGCACCTGTAGTGGATTCATGCCTTCTTATGCCTGCTCCAAGCCATACCCTAAGAAAATAGCCAGCAAACACATCCCTTTCTGCCCACAAACTCTTCTCATCGCTGAATCTTGCGTTTAACCGCCATCGGTAAGCCGGGGAAAAGGACAGGTGCAGTATGCTGTTTTCTTCATCGCTTTTTCTGTTTATATAATAGGCAAAACAGTTTTTTTCCCGGCCGGGCTCTGCTGAAAGATCAAGCTCAGGTATCTTCTGAAAAAGTGTATGAAGCCAGATATGCTTTTCTCCATAGAGGTGCTTTAATGCATTTCCCTTAAGTAAAACGGGGACGGTAAGGTCCGTGCCGGTTATGCCGGCATGATGGGCTCTGACTGCATGAAGGTCCACGGGTATTACAGGAGGGTTGACCACTGCAACAATGTCCCCGGTATGGGGATTGGAAAGGTACCTGAAGATGTTTACAGGCGCTCCCGGGTATTTATGCCTGCATGTGAGCTCCAGCCATTCATCGGCAGAAAGAAAACCTCCATCATAGCCCAGTAAGTAATAGCCGAGCACATCGGTACCGGTAAAATCATAGGAATATCTATCTCCTTTCTTTCTGAAGAAGAGACAGGCTTCCCTGGTATAGCCTTTTACAGTATTATCGTCAATCCTGTGGAACACAAAATCAAACATGCTGTCCTTTATGAGCTTCCGGCTGTTTTTTTCAACATTTTCCAGGCTGTTGTCATCAAGGAAGATATTAGGCGGTATTACGGCAAGGATCTCGCCTGAATCTATGTAACGGCATATCTCTTTCCTGGGATTTATGGTATCCTCCACATCAAAGGACATGCCATGGTCCATATAGATGATGATATTGATATCATCATCGAGGATTTCTCTCAGCTTTCCAAAAAAACCATCGAATCTTTGAAGGTCCCGGTGATGGTATTCACGGCCGAAAATATGTCCTAAAGTATCGGTGCTGAACCAGTAGTAGTGGACAGTGTCATAGAGCTCAAAGAGCCCGGCGGTATTTAGAAGGGCGTGGCCATTAAGGTAATGCAGGCCAGGAATGCCGAACAGAAAACAGCTGAGGCTTCTTCTCGGCATTGCCTGGTTGAGCTTTATAAAGATAGTGGGCTTTCCTGTTTTTCTTCCTGTTTCTCTGTAATAGTTGCCCCAGGCAATGAATTCACCCTGGCTGTTATCCAGGCCTTCCTCAAGCCTGGGGACTATTATCTCCGTTGCTCCCGGAAACAGGCTGAGGGCATGGGGTATTACGTAACCCTGGTTTATCAGTTCAGCGAGGTTTGGGAGATTGCCTTTTTCAAGTTCACAAAAAAAATCAGTAGTGCATGTTCCGTCCAGGTGAATTATAAGGAACCGCTCCTTTGCATCCGTCCGGGATATGACAGCTGACAAAAGCAGAAGCAGGCTTAAGAGATATCTGAAAGTTCCCCAGGTCATCAGCTGCAATTCCCATTGTTGACCAGGTGCCTGTCACTGCAGGTCTTATATTCCAGCTGGAGGGTAACATGATTTATATTCAGCCTGTCCCTGAGCTTTTTTGTAATATTCTGCCTTATTTTATCCGTCTGGCTGATCAGATAGTCCCTGTCAAGGTCTACATGACATTCCAGGAATATATTCTGCTCGCTCAGTTCCCAGGCATGTACATGGTGGACATTCTCAACACCATCAATTTCCTCCAGGGTCTTTTTTATAAGGTTTATATCCATCCCTTCCGGGGTTGTGTGCATGAGTATCATCAGGGCTTTTTTAAGTATCTGGTATCCCTCTTTTACTATGTAAAGGCATATAAATATGGTTATAGCCGGGTCCAGCCAGTATATACGGAAAAAATAGATGAATATGCCTCCGGAGATAACAGCAGCTGAGCTTAAGGCATCAGCTACCAGGTGGAGGTAGGCTGACCGCAGGTTGATATTGTCTCCGGAATGCCTTTTTAAGAGAAGTACTGATAAAATATTGGCAGTAAATCCTATCAGGGATACAGCTATCATAAGTTCTGCATCTATGGCTGAAGGCGAGAAAAGCCTTTCAACCGCTTCCTTTATAAGGAATAATACTATTATTACCAGAAAGGCCGTATTGAAAAAGGCGGCAATAATTTCAGCCCTTTTGAAACCGAAGGTGTTTTTCAGTGTATTGGGCTTTTTGCCAAGTTTCAAGGCAATATAACTTATTATAATTGCTATTGCATCGCTGAAATTGTGAAGGGCATCGGATAAAAGAGCCAAACTTCCGGATATCAGGCCACCCAGAAGCTCAGCTGCTGTGATGGCCAGGTTGAGGGAAATTATTATAATCAGCCTTTTAAGGCTGACATCTTCCTTATGGTGGTGGTGATGGCCCATAGAACTTACCTGCTCTAAAGGAACCTTTCAAATCTGTCTCTGTCTGCTTTGCATACGGGGCATTTGCCTGGCGGATTATCCCTTGCGCACAGGTAACCGCATACCTTGCACCTCCATACGGGAAAAGATAGCCCGGATTCCCCCCCTGTGTTCTTTTTTTTAACACTGGACGGCTTTTCCCGGTGCGGCCTTCTTTCCGGTATAGGCTCCGGCTCTTTCTTTTTTTTGGAAATTTCTTCAGAAACATAAAGAGCACAGTAGCATGTGCCGTATTCATCAAGGTCGGGATCCCTGTAGTCGCAGGGGCAGATTATATCCAGGTCATGCTCCCTTTTGCCGGAAGAAAGCCTGCAGGGGCATGACAAATATCCGTACCTTTCATTGTTTATGACCAGACCCTCCATCAGAGACATGGTGAATGTGATGTCAGGGTTTAGAAAGTAGCCTGAATCCCGGGCTTCTCTGGCGAGTTTATCAAACAGTTCCCTGGCCCTGTCCTTAAGATTAGTGCTTTTCATTTACCGAGGGCTTCAATTATCTGATTTTTCTTGAATCCAAGTATGGCATATTCATCATTTATAATAAGGGTAGGGAAAGAATAGGACGGGTTGAATTTTCTGACTTTCTCCCTTACCTGGTCTTCTTCTTCCTCGCTCAAAAGGTCTACATCAGTATAGCAGTACCCGACTTTCATACTGTTGAGCAGTTTTTTGGTCTCCCTGCACCAGACACATGTACTAAGCGCATAAAGCTCGACTTTTCCTCTGTTTTCACCTTCAATACAGTGCATTTCCTTTCTCCCTTGTCTTTAATACCAGCCCTTAAGGCTCTTTTCCTTTGCAAAACCGTATAATGAAATATAATCACTGGCAGCATCTTCCCAGGAAAACTGCCTGCTCATGGCCTTCTTCTGCATTCTTCTGTAATGTTCTTTTCTGTCCAGATAGGTATAAATTGCCTTTTTTATTACATCATAGAGCTCCTGCCCGTTAAATACGCGGAATTTGAAACCAGTCCCGGTACCCGAATGTTCATTATAATCCTCCACAGTGTCATCAAGACCCCCTACCGCCCTTACTATGGGCAAAGTACCGTATTTCATGGCATACATCTGATTCAAACCGCATGGTTCATAGCGGGACGGCATCAAAAGAAAGTCTGAGCCTGCAATGACCAGGTGTGCATAAGCCTCATTATAAAGGATTTTTGAACCAGCCTTGCCGGGATAAATAAAGGGCAGAGATCCAAAATAGCTGTTTGCCCAGTCCTCTCCTGTGCCCAGTATGGCAAACTGGACATTATGTTCATTAAAACGGTGCATTATAGATGCCAGAAGGTCAAAGCCCTTCTGGTCCACAAGCCGCGAAACTACCCCGATGACAGGGGTGTTCGGCTCCGGGTTCAGGTAGAAGTGCTTCTGCAGTTCCCTTTTGCATATCTGTTTTTTATCAGGGCTGTCTGCATTGTATTTTTCCGGAAGAAACCTGTCAGTCTCAGGGTTCCATTCCGTATAGTCAGCACCGTTTAATATTCCGTAAAGATCCCTCTTTCTGGTTTTAAGAAGTGTATCAAGGCTGAATCCGAATTCAGGGGTCTGAATTTCATAGGCATACCTTCTGCTTACGGTATTCAGAATGTCAGAAAATATGATTCCCCCTTTGAGCAGGTTTATCTGATCATAGTATTCGATGATACTGCTTTTAAAAATATCCCAGCCGAATCCCGTATCAAATATCTTTTCCTTGGGAAAAATTCCCTGGTAGCCTAAATTGTGAAGGCTTAAAAGGGATCCGCAGGAACCCAGCATAGGGTCATTTCTATAGAGGAGTTTCAGCTGGACCGGGGTAATTGCAGTCTGCCAGTCATTGCAGTGTATCACATCGGCCCTGAAACCAAGGTGTCTTGCCAGCTCGAGGGAAGCCCTGGAAAAGAATGAAAATCTTTTCAGGTTATCACCGAAGTCACCATTCCTGTCATGATATAATCCCTGCCGGGAGAAAAATCCGTCATGACCTATAAAAAACACAGGTGTATGGTGGGGCAGGAAGCCCAGGTATACCTCCGCATACTCAGTCCAGTGGAACATAGGGACAGTCAGTCTGAAGTCAAGCTTTCTAAGGCCGTATTTATCGCGATTGACGGAGGAATAGAGCGGTGTGGTGACAATGATGTCAATACCTGTGGCTTTTACGCATGGCGGCAGAAAACCTGCCACATCCCCAAGGCCGCCTGTTTTTGAAAAGGGATAGACCTCGCTGCTTAAGAACAGGACATTTAGTGCACTTTTCATAAATTGCTCTCTAATAGGGTTATACGCCTGGCAGGAGTCGAACCTGCGACCTAAGGATTAGGAATCCTTCGCTCTATCCTTCTGAGCTACAGGCGCAAATATTAAAATTCAATTATCCTGTAGATATCGTATTCCTTCAGCTTATCTCTTCCATTGAGAAAGGCAAGCTCAATTACAAATCCTGCTGAAACCGTGCCGGCGCCCATTTCCCTGGCAAGGCATGCAGCTGCTTTTGCTGTTCCTCCGGTGGCGAGAAGATCGTCTATTATTACTACATTATCCCCTTTCGTCACAGCATCCCTGTGTATTTCAATGCTGTCTGTCCCGTATTCCAGTTCATAGGTATGCGAAAGGGTTTTATAGGGCAGTTTGCCGGGTTTTCTGAAAATATTCAGACCGCATTTCAATTTATATGCAAGGGGCGCGGCAAAAATAAATCCCCTGGATTCGACGGCAAGAACCTTGTTAATATCTTTATTCTTGAAGTGTTCATAAAGGAGGTCGATTACAAATCCAAAGGCTTCAGGATTGGAAAGCAAGGGTGTTATATCCTTGAATATAATGCCTTTTTTTGGAAAATCCGCCACATCTCTTATTATGTCTTTAAGTTTCTGAATATCCATAAGTCCTGCTCCGTTCTATCAGAATTTTATGTCAAAAGACCTGTAGCCTTTGGTTTTTACACCGTTGTCTATTTCAGCATCTTCTACAAATGCACCAGAAGGTCCCTTCTGAACCTCCTGAATAAAGGATTTCAGCATATTTTCTGGACCTTCAGCCCATACTTCAACACTTCCATTATAATCGTTTTTTACATAACCCGTCAGTTTGTGCTGCATTGCCTTTCTTGACGCAAAAAACCTGAAACCGACCCCCTGAACCCGGCCCTTCAGTATTATGTGTACTGCCTTGTTTTCCATATCTTGAAGCTTATAATAAAAATGCAGAAAATTGTCAAGATAAATCCTTTGAGGCCGTGTACTGGAGCAATAGCTCAGGAGTGCTGCTCAGGCTGGTGCTGAAGGCTTATTTTCCGGGGGTTTTTTTGATGAATCGGCGGGGCTCGTTTTATCAGGTTTTGAAGGTGCCTTGGCCTTTGAGGCTTCCGGCGGGCTGTTTTTCCTGTCGTTCGCGTAATCGGTCATATACCATCCGCTTCCTTTGAGTGAGAAGGATGCCACGGATACAATCCTGCTTACCATATCGCTGCCGCAATATCTGCATTTTGTAACAGGAGGGTCAGATATCTTCTGGAGTTCTTCAAAGATACGTTTGCAGTTATTGCATTTATACTCGTAAATCGGCATTTTCTCTTCCTACTCTTCCTTGCAGTATATTTTAAAGCCATGATATATGTTTTAGGTGAAAAATGTCAAGAAATGAATGGATTATGGCTGAAAAATTTTATTTGGGCACAGGAAATCTCAGGAAGAAGGTGGTTCCCTTTCCTATTTCACTCTCAAAGCTAACGGTTCCTCTATGGTCTTCAATTATTTTTTTGACAATGGCCAGTCCCAGTCCGGTCCCTCTGGATTTATTATAGGTAAAGAAGGGGTCGAAAATCTTATTCCGAATCTTTTCAGGTATGCCGCAGCCCGTGTCTTTCAGGGATATGATAAAGGTGTCTTCATCCTCCCGGCAGCAGTTGAGGTAGAAAAAGTCCCCGCTTTTCATGATATCCCTTGCATTGTTTATGATGTTATAAACCGCCCTTTTCAGCTTGCCCTTGTCCATCATCATTATACCGTCATATGTGCAGGAACTCTGGTAGGATATACCCCTTAGTTCAAATTCTACCTGTATTACTGATGAGATGCTCTGAATAAATTCCTTCATATTTACGGGTTCCAGGGATGTAATGGAAACCCCCCTGGCAAAATCCAGGATTTCCTGGGTCATGTCCACCAGCTGGTCAATAGAGTTTATTATGGTTTGGGAAAATATATTCCTTTTTTCCTGAGGCAGATTTTCCCTGCCCAGCATCTCACCAAATCCCCGGATAGTAGTCA
>CAYSKJ010000067.1:0-1093 GCA_964431655.1 uncultured bacterium
GAATTATACCTGATGAATTCTTTCAGATCGCACAATAATGGTACGAATGCATGATTATGAAATGGGCATAAAGAGCAAATGGTTCTCATGTTCCATGGATATGTGCTGTCGGAGGTCTAATACCCGGGACAAGAACCGGGAAATTCTCAGGGCCTGATATTTTAATTGAATGCAGGGGACCGGAGATGGTTCTATATTCGGACTGTAAGTTATTTATTCTTATCAGTTTGATATCTCTATCAGAATAGAATGTTTTTTTCGGCATGTTTGTTTGATAGATAAATGTTAGCATGCAGGGCTTTTCCAAGGATTGAATAATTAATCAGTGACGGCCAGGCATAAATGCATCTTCAGGGATGTTGTCGGGCTTATTGACAAATACTGATAAATGAAGCAAAATCAATCAGGAAATGGGATATGATCAAAGCTTTAATGTTTCTGTATCTGTAATAATGATAAGAAAAAATGAGCCCTATAAGGGTGGGAACCACAAACCCGATTAAGCTGGAGTTGCCAATATGAGCTATCCCAAACACTAAAGCTGATAAGAAAATTACAATCCATTTAGCCTTAAAGAGGATTTCCAGGCGGGGCATCAAATATCCCCGGTATAGCAGTTCTTCTACCACCCCTGCCGTCAGGCATCCAAAAACCAGCAGTAATTTATCTTCGCAATAATAATTTGCCAGGGACTCAAGTACTTCCTGGGTCTTGGGGATATGCAGGAGATCAAAGATGATGGGTGTTGTTACCGCTACAGCCACTGCACCGGCAAATACAGCAATTACGGATAATGGGTAAAAGTACCATTTTCTTTCGGTATCCTTCCAGATAAGCAGTTTTGATTTTTCAATCTTTACGGCAACCAGATAAACCAGAACCAGAAATACCCACATGCTAAATTCATTTATCCATGCGGCTGTTCTGCTGTCCCCGAAATCTATAAGAGTAATGTAAAGGATGTCCAGGAGGACAACAATACCAAGACCAAAAATGGTGCGTTTAACATTTTTATTCATTGTAAAGATACCATGTCTTTATTTCTGCTTAAGGTTTTATACAACAAAAATCCAATATGCTCAAGCTATATTTT
>CAYSKJ010000067.1:1193-15710 GCA_964431655.1 uncultured bacterium
GCAAATAAATTGATTCTGAACATATTCAGCCTATGAGACTTCTGTTTAATCTCTGGCTGCCTTTCTCAGCAATGTCTTCAAATCCATTGTCTAATTTTAAATATAGGTCCCATCTTTCTTTGCCAGTTAGCCTGGAGATTCTGTCAATTATCATTAGCTCCAGCTCCGGTTCCCTTTTACCTTTCCACAGTTTATCCGCTAATGCAACGAGCAGTTCTTCCAGAGTGCAGTCCATCTCATTATATCCGGCATGAGACAGGCAGCAGCGGGCGAGGGCAGGGTCAATTCCTGACCTTAATAACAGCCTTTTTCCCTCTTCTTCGTGGCATTTTCCCGGACTGGAGAGCTCGGAAGCGATGATGATCTTGCCTGCATCATGTAGAACAGCAGCAATCCTTACATAATTATAATCTAATGGGATATCATAAGCGGATAATCTTTCAATTATCTCTTCAGCTGTTTCTTTGACTAATTCAGCATGAATTATTAATCTTGAAGGCGCATTCAGCTCATTAAGAAGTAAGAACGCCTCCTCAGTGTTTTTAATACTTCGTTTCATAAATTATGAAAATCCCTGACCAGAAATCAGGTCCGGGATGTGTTATCATCATAAATGAAATGCCGGGGATAAAATCTTTTTTTTGCAGACAGACGCGGATGCATGGCACATTCTCTTTATTTGCCCCAGTTGATGTAATTGCTCATTTTTCTAACTTTCCTTTTCAAACCTTTCAATTATTAAAAAATCAATTACTCCCAATCCTGTTCCAGCCGTTATGATGTGACTCTCCTGTTTGAGGTGCCATGCCTTGGCTCTTTTTTGATTCTGATTACAGTTTTCTCCAAAGATATGTTTATCTATAATTCTATCCAATAGCGCCTTTTCATTTTCATTGAATTTGTATCCTGGATAAGATTTTCAAATACACCGCCATTATTTTCAATAACCTTTATCGAACCTGGATTATCATCATCGCAGGTTAATAACAATCGAGAAATTCCAAGAGATGCTGCAACTGGAAGCGCCAGATTCAGTATTTTCGATCCATATCCCTTTCTCCGCTCAGAAGGGATTACTCCATAACCCACGTGTCCGCCAACACTTGAAAGATAATCATTCAGTACATGCCGGATTGATACCCGGCCAATTATTCTTTTTCCAATAACTCCAACCAGAAAAGTATTTGGAGCAAATTTATCTGGAAGATCACGGCCTAAAGCCCATCGTTCAAGCATCTGAACATAATCTGAAAATATTAATGTCTGCTCATATTTAAAAGCAAATTCCCAGCCTGGTTCATTGTTTTTAAATTCAGATACAGCTAAATTAAATGCATTTTCATCATCGACATTGAGAGGCCGAATTATTAGATTTTCAATACTATTCAATTGCATACTATCATCATGGCGCATAGGGATGATAAATATACCATGAGCGGATTGTTTAATCAAGCCCTATTTTATCCGGGATAAATGGCGGTCGCATTAAAGGTCTGCGGCATATATTTTGTTTGCCTCCATAAGGCCTCTGAAGCCTCCGAAAGTGGAGACATCAAAGGTTACGGGTTCGTCAGGGGGCTCTGCAATGTCAGAGCAGGTGAAATCAAGGTTAGAAAGACTCTGGCTGTTTGAGCTTTTCATTTTTTGCCTTAAAAATTGGGAAAGTCCCTATGTGCCAATATAGATATCGCATCTAATTACAAGTAGGAGAAGCTGTCTTAAAACAGGCGACAAATACCTCACCGCTTATCCGTTTGAATGTACGGCGGTGTCGCTCTGCTGTGGAGCTCATACTCCATGATCTTTTCTGGCGAATCCCTGTTTAGAGTGAACTGCGGATGGTCCGCCAGAAAATAGCCTTATTATCCAATTAACTCTATATGTTTATTCATATAAAACATGGCTATTGGAAAAGCTATCCAGGATTTTTTAGCCTTTCAAGAAGAACTGCTTTTCTGTCATCACAATCAATTTTTATATTTCCTGTTTTTATCCGGTTAAAGTCATCAGTAAATTCAAGCCTAACGTCCCATTATGGATGTATGCATAATTTCTTGCACCAGAATTCAAATGACTGAAACAGGTCATCTTTTTTAATTATCATTTTTACCGGCTTATAAGGAATTTCTTATGTCATTATCTCAACTTCTATGCCCTGGCAAAAAAGAATCCGCTATGTAAGGCCTACACCCTTATCTTCGAACCCCAGCCTGCTTCTAAGGCATAGTCCATGCATCTTTTGAATACAGCCGATTTTAATTCAGGGCATTCAATTCCCAGAGGCTCCAGTATTTTTCTTGTCCGGTAATCGCTAAAGCTTCTTTTGTCGCAGAAGTAGGGATAGTACACATCCATATAACTGTTTATAAGGGTCTGCAGAGGGCCGTCTTGCCCAGCTTCGTCAGATACCTTCAAGCCTGAAATGGAATAATACCTTTTGATATTCCGCACAATCTGCTCAACGGTGTCGGATTTCGGGTTTACAATATGAAAAATGCCGGTTTCTCCGATGTCCATTACTGCAGTAACAGCCTTGACCAGAAAGTTTATCGGCACGAGGTTCAGCCGGCCGTTTCCGGGAAAAGTAACAGGAAGGTGAATGCGCCCGCTTTTATTTATCACGACACCCAGGCTGCAGGCACGTTTGCCTGATTTTTCCAGAATGTCTTTTTTCAGCGAATCTCTGAAGAAAATCAGAGTCCGTACCGGAAAATACAATGCATTGAACCGGAGGCTTTGCCCGGTGTCCGCATCCCCGTATGTAATGGAGGGACGAAAGATGGTAAGATTGGTTCCATTTTCTCTGCACAGGTCTGTTATAAGTTTTTCAGCTTCATTCTTTGACTGTTCGTAGGGGTTGTGGAAGCCCTGGGGATACTGTAACTCCTCCTTAATAAGGCCTTCCTGAGTACCGGCAGAATATGCTGAACTCATATGGAAGAATCTTTCACAGTTCGGAGTAACATCAAATACATTTTGCAGGCCTTGTAAATTCGTTACTTCAACCTGCTTTTTTTTTCTCTCTGCAAAGGAGGTATCTGCAGCACAGTGGAGCACCTCCGGCACCTCCCGGAGTACAGCCTAGTGCTCTTTCAGTAAGCCCAGGCCAGGCTTATCAATCTCTGCAGGAATAACTACAGGGTCATGTTTTGCTTCTATATTCAGAAACCTCAGAAGGTTTTCTACCCGCTGCCGGGCAGTATCACTTCCCTTCGGCCGGACTGTGAGGATTGTTTTTCGGCCCATTTTTATCAGCTCCCCGGCTAAAAACCCCCCGATAAAACCGGTTGCACCTGTAACAAGAATCGGCGAATTGCTCATAATTAACCCAAACTTGCTCCATGATACAAATAGGCTTCCTTCCTGGAGAATCCTTTGCTAAAAACATCCCGGATCCAGAGAACCCGGGGATCTTTATGCGAAAACCCCTCCAGCATGGCTGCTGTCTTCTCCATGGCTTTACGCATCTTCTCGACCTCTTCGGGATCCGTATGGTCCAGATACATGTCCCACTCAAAAACGCCCATAGCCCCCTGGTCAATAGGCGTAAGAAAGCCGAATTCACCTCGGACTCCGTTACTTTGCGCCAAATCTTTAAACCCTTTATGGATCTCTTCAATCTGCGGGATGTTATCAAGAGGCACGTATAATATAAAAGCAACAATATGCCCGTCTCTTCCCATCCGGGAACTTACTATTCTGAAGGTGTTCAGCCAGAGCATATCGGTAAGCTCAGGGCGACAGTACAGTTTCTCGTAAAAGGACCTCAAGTCAGAATTGACGGCTTTGGACAGCTGTTCGGGAGAAGGATCAAGGGCTGTTTCTATAATAGGCAGCATTCCGGGCTTTGCTAATATTTCGTAGGGCTTTTCTTTACCTTCCATTCCCTGTAAAACCTGGATAAGCCCTTCCTCGCCCAGGGAGGGTATACCCAGTATCAGTGCCCTCATTACATCCTGCTCAAGAACGGCCGGAGCCATGTCTCTAGCTGCTTCAATGTGATGCTTGTTTCCGAGAACGACAACAAGATATTCTATACCCAGCTCCTTATGAAAAACATTCCTGAGTGTTTCGGCAAGTTCAGAGGTAGGGGATATAAAGGTACTAAGGTATTCTCCCCCGAGAACCCCGATACCGAGCCCGATACTCCTCTTGTTGAGATTTTCCGCGTAGCCGACGGCAGACTGCATATCTGAAAACGGTACCGCAATCGCCGATTCATCCTCTGCAACCGGATGGAGCTTTACCACCGCCTGAGTACATATATCTTTAATAGGAGGATCATTTTTACTGAAGCCGTAAAGGTTGGGAGCCTCCCTTTGGGAAAGGGAAAAAATACGCCCGTCTTCTGAAACGAATTCCGCGTCGATAAGGTTGTCCGCTGAGGTTCCGTAGGAACTTGAAAATAACGAAAATATTCCGGAGCACATAATATTGGCACAATACAGCGCTGAAGGCTCAGCAGCATTTACCCGGTATCCGCGGGCTACAGCCTCCTTCTGAAGCTCAAAAGCACTTATACCCGCACCAATTGTAACTGCACGGTTGCCGGTATCAAACTCCATCTTTTTCATTCTCGTGGTATCAATTATAAGCCCTGACCCTAGTACAAACCCCATTACTGAGGAACCGTTGCCTCTTAATGTATACTTCATACCTTCACGCCGGCAGAGCTTTACAATTTCGCTGACTTGGAGGGTATCACCCGGAACTACCGCATATCCGGGTATGATCTCAAATGAGACCGGGCATGGGTCATTTGCATAAGCTATCAAATGGGCAGGATCGTTGGTGGCATATTTATCACCGGTTATGGACCTTAGCTTATTCAGAAAATCATCGGAAGGAACCTCCACAGGATCATTCGACTGAAGATAATCTTCAAGGAAATCCTTCAATGTTTGAAATACGCTCAGGGGCCTTAATTCAGTTACAAAATGGCACTGGGTATCGCAGATACCACAGAGCAGGCATTCATTTGCCACTTCCACAAGTCCGGTTGAAACAGGAATCCTGTTTTCCAGTACAGCAGCGGTTATATCCATCATTCCCTGGGGGTAGAAAGAAACGAAATGGTTCTTTATTCCCGACGGGCATAATCCCGTTCCCAGAAAATCTATTTTGCACATTGCATAGTGCCTGCAGCAGCGGGCTGTATGCAATGCCTCACATATGCTGTTTGCTAATTGTCTGTTTTTATTTGTATTATACATAATTTGTTTATTTTATTTGCATAAGTTAATGGTTGAGCAAACTAAAACAAAAATCGGCAGAGCTTATTATACTCTTACTGCCTTTAAAAACCTATTAAAAAACCTAGAAATACACCTTTGAAATTTATAATCAATCCCCTTGTAAATTTTACTCATAGATATTTCCCCTTTACCCATAACAGACATAATCTGCCTGCATTTTTTGATTATACAATTAGCTTAGTATTATTATCAAGCCTTATTTTACAATATTCTTTTATTTTTTTGGATTTGAATGTCCCAGGTAATCGCTGGCAGATAAAATATCCTGAATTATTAAGAGCATTTTTATACCTGAAAAAGCAGAGAAAGATGGAGGACTGCATCTATTCAGGATTTGATGGCATTTATTACATAATCGGAATAGAGGTCTGCGGCGTTTATGCTGTTTGCTTCCATTAGGCCTCTGAAGCCGCCGAAAGGGGAGACCTCGAAAACTACGGGGCCGTCAGGGGTCTCTGCAATGTCAACGCAGGTGAAATCAAGATTAAAAAGGTTTTGTGCTTTCTGGGCAATATTGAGGATGTAATCGGGGGGCTGGAAGGGCTCATACCTTCCTCCTGACCTTATGGTAGTATTCCATGAGCCGGTCTGAATGACCCGGGAATAGGTGGACAGGTACCGGCCCCCGAGGAATACTATCCCAAGGTCTTTGCCGGGGATATCAACAAGTTTCTGGATATACATGACCGGGTTGCTTTCTTTGAATTTTTCGAGGGTTTCTCTGGAATGGGCAGTGTCTTTCATAAGTATCATGCCCCTTGCCTTTGAGGTATAGAGCGGCTTGAGCACGGCTTTTTCATATGATGAGAGAGTTGTTAGGGCTACATCAATGCTTTCGGTAATTGTTGTGGGAGGGATGGGGAGACCGGCTTTCCTGAGCCTTGAGGTGCATGAGAGCCTGCTTACTGCTGATTTTATGAGGGAGGGAGGGGAGAAGAACCTTGTAGAGGTACAATGCTCCAGTATCTCCAGCCTGTCAAGGAAGCTGGGGCTGTATTCTCTGCCCAGCTTTTTTATTATGACAGCATCATGGTTTTTGAGGTTCTGGCTTTTATGGTAAAGTGAATCTTCAGCCATATCCCATGTTATATTTTCCATTTCCAGGAGACTGCTGGAATGTCCCCTCTTTTGCAGGGATTCCACGAGGATTTTGGAAGACCATCCGTTTTTTATTCCTAATACGCCTATTTTCATGATTTCTCCTCAGTAATAAAGAACGCTCTCAGGAAATGAAAAATGCTTCGGATCACCCCTGAAATCATATAGTCTTGAGAGCAGATAGAGGGCACGGTGGTACATGGATCTGGCAAATTCATCGTTGAGGTGGAAGCGGGTGGAGGTCAGGAGAGACCTTATAATGCCCAGGGTCATTCTGTAATTAAAGGTTTCATCATTATTCTCCAGGGCAAAAGAGCGGGTAAATTCAAAGAAGCTCCTTGCGGTATAGTCTATTTTACGCCGGAATCTTTTGTCAAAGCGTGGGACCCTGTAGTTTGACACCAGAAAGACGGCTGAGTCCTGTATATAATCGCTTTGGGCGGATCGGTGGAGGTCCACGTAATGTATCTTTTTATCTGAGATATTGCAGATGATATTGTCTATATTGAAATCACCGTGAATGAATACCGTAAAGGGTACCGTTATGCTTTTTTCTGCTTGCATGGCATGCCTTAGAAGTTCCTTGAAGGAGGGTTCTTTCAGATGCCCTATATGTCTTTCAGGGCTGTCGAAATCCGGGTGTACCTTGAGGATGTCGTCCATTCTTCTGTTCAGCTGGGAAAACAGGGAGGATCTGGGATGGCCGGGGGATTTTGTCCCGGACCACAGGGACCGGCAGTGGCTGATGAGAAGGTTTATGGCCTTTTTTAAGTGGCTGAAGTCCTTTTTAAGGAGTATTTCCTGGAAGGTCAGGCCTTCCAGCTTTTCAAGGAGGAGAGATGCATTCAGACTGTGTATGTGGAGCCCGTGAACCTCCGGGGGTGTGCCGGGAGAAAGCTCCTTCCATTTTAATATATTATGGTATTCCTTTTCAATTTTATATCTCTTGCCTTCTTTGAAGATGATTTCCCTTTTATCCCCCTCTCTGTCGGACAGCTGTACTATGCCAATCTTGCAGCCTGACTTCGTCTCGCCGATGGACTCAAAGGAGAAATCCGGGTCAGGATAGTCGTATTCTGTTGATTCAAGGCTTTCGCCAAGGGCATGGATCTGGTGGATCTTCAGCTTTTCCCCGATTATTGAGCTTATAATTGCTTCGCCGATATTCAGGAGAGAATCGCCTATTCTTTCAAGATAACGCAGAATAAAAAGGGTTGTAAGAAGGTTCTGAATCTCCCTGTGTTCATGAAGCTCTTTGAGTATGGCCTCAAAATTGGTCTTATACAGTATGTCAAGGCTGTATTCACTGTGGCATATGTCAATGGCAAGGAACATGTCATTCCTGAATACAGCGTCAGGAATGATGCTGAATACTGTATTTATCTCATCAAAGAAGGCTTTGCAGTCATAATTTTTTATAAAACTGGGATCATTGAAATACTGTATCTGGTTCACTATATTAACGCAGAAATCACCGATTCTCTCAAGGTTGGCTGTTATGATAATAATGGATTTTGCGAAATCCATGAGCCTTTTGCTGTCTGAGCTGGCAGGTATCATGCCGAGATAGACCTTTTTTTCTATTATGCCTTTGAGATTATCTATATGGTCATCCCTGAGCATAACCCTTTCCAGGAGGCTGTCTGCAGGATTATCAAGAGAATAGAGGGCATCTTCCAGCTGTTTGCTTACCTCTATTATAAGAAACCTGAAATTATCCTCTATCTCTGAGAGAAGTTCCTGGATTGCCATTTTTTAATTTTTACCTGGACCTTTCCACGAGAATGACAGTTCAAGCCTTTCTGTATTACCGGATGCATCTGATCTTATTTCCATTTTAATAAGGTCTCCCGGGCACAGGACCAGGTGCTTCCCCGAAGTATTAAGAATGATCTCGTTATTTTCGAAACCGTCTTTTAAGGCTTTGAGATACTTTATAACAGTGTTCTTATCCTGGTAAGACTCAAAATGGAATGCGCTTTTTTCTTTTGCCATGCCTGATTCTCCCTAATTTAATCTGCTTTTATATTCCTCTATTATATACTCTTTGGTTAAGCCTGCTTTACGGATGCTTTCCATTATGGCAGGATCGCTCCAGCCGTCCTGTATGCCTATCTCCCTGCCTGCTTTGGTACTGTCCTGCAGTCTTGGGAGCCTGAGCTTCTCGCTCATGTGGGTATCATCACCCATAAAGGTCAGAATATTCTTCTTTGATGCATGAAGCATATTCTGCCTGTTCACTGCATTAATCAGGAAATCCGAGTACTGCCTGGACTGGGGGTTCCATACCTCATAGCCGTCGATGTCATAATCAGCAAGAAGCACAGGCCAGAACTGCTCGGGGTGGGGGACTATTATTCCGCCGTTAAGGTGCCTTGCTTCTTCGATTATCTCATGGGTATCATAGAAATACTCAAGGTTGAATTCTGCCTTTACTATCTTTTTAAGCTCGCTCAGGAAAAACTGACACCTGTTGATAATAAGGGAATCATATCTGTCCCTGAGGCAGTCGAAAAAATCCCTGACTATCCTGTTTTTTTTCATTTCAACAGTAAGCCCTGAATCGTTTTTGTCCAGGAGCTCTTTTATAATATTCATATAATGCCTTATAAAGCCTATTATCTTTTGGGTCGAGCCGGTTGCGGATGCAGCCTTCTGCACCCTGTTTTCCCAGCGGGGGTCAATGATCGAATCTATATATTCATAGAGCTGGGTTGACCGGTATTTATGGGTGTGCTCCAGCATGGAACAAAGGGATGAAGCCTTCTGCAGCCGGTCTGCCCTTAGATGTATCAGAAGCTGTATCTTGCGGTTGAATTCCCTGGAGAAGCAGTCTACCTCGACCCCTGCATAGTCATCCCAGGTTATAAGGACATTATGCTGGGTAGGGATAATCAGAGCATCCCTTATATTGGGAAAGGTACTGTAAATGCGCGTCCTTATAAGGTCCAGGGGTATGAACTCAGGATGCCAGTGAACAGCCATTACCGATGTGCACTCTGGTCTTATAAAAGAGGGGGTCTTTATTATCTCCTTCTGTCTTTCATTAAGCCCGGTGTCTATAATTTCCCTGAATATCTCTTCATCTTCAGCAGAAGCATGGGGATTCAGGGCTTCAAGCCTTATTTCCTGAGTAATGTGTTTATCCATCAATTATTTTCAAATATTTTTGAACCCACTCTGATAATGGTGGCTCCCTCTTCCACGGCAATCCTGTAATCATTGCTCATGCCCATGGACAGCTGGCAGTTAAACCCGTGAAAAGCTAATTTTTCCAGGCTTCTGGAGATATCCGCCAGTGTCCTGAAAACCCTGACAATCTTGTTATAATCAGCGGTATAAGGGGCCATGGTCATAAGGCCCTTTACCCTGAGGCAGGTTTTGGATGGTATCAGGCCTTCAAGTTCCCTGAGATCGGATGTGTTGAACCCGTATTTGCTTTCTTCTCCGGATACATTGAATTCAAGCAGAATGTCCTGCACATGGCCTGTCTTTTTGCAGTAGGAATCAAGAAAGTTCAAAAGCCTTAAAGAGTCCACTGAATGTATAAGCTCGGCCTTGCCTGCTATATATTTGTATTTGTTAGACTGAAGATGCCCTATCATATGCCACCTTAGGTCCGGATAATCCCGGAAGGCTTCCATTTTTTCAGAAAGCTCCTGTATCCTGTTTTCCCCCAGGAGAAAATGGCCGGAGTCTGCTACAGCCTTGATTTCATCCATGCTTCTGGTTTTGGTGACCACTACCAGCTTACAGCTGTGAGGGGCCCTGCCCTTCTGCTCAAGGATCTCTCTGACCTCGGCTTTGATTTTAGAGATGTTCGCGGGGATATGGGCATATTTCATTTTATCTCTTCTTCAAGGTTTTTTCCTGTATCAAAGTTATGGACCGTGAATCCTTCACCGGTTTTTGATATATGAAGTATTACATTCCTGCCCCTCAGACCGTCTCCGAATACTATCACTCGTCTATCACCATATAGGCCGGCTACTGTGCCTTTCTGAGGTACAGCAAGGACTCTTATAACCAGGCTGAGGGTATATTCTCCAGGGGCGGTCTTTCTGATTTTCCTGTATCTTAAATATACTTCAGGGAATCCATAGTTTTCAAAAAAGCTGGTAAGATATCTTTTTACATCCTCCGGGCCTACCTGGTTATTTTCATAAAATTCCCTGGCAAGATTATTTACCAGGGTCTCCACATCCTTTGCCTCAAAGGAGTTTTTTAAGAACTCGGCATAGGTCCTGGCTTCGGATTTAAAAAGAAGAGAGATTATGAATATCAGCACAACTGCAGAGGGGAGCAGGAAAACTATGAGATTAAAGGTTTTTCTGGTCATCACTGGAAAGGCTGATGAAATTAAGAAGCCTGGACATACTGTTGTCCCTCCTGCTGGAGAAGAAGAGGTCTTTACTGCAGCAGGTACAGCGGTCAATGATCTCAATGTTCTCAGGGGGAATTTTCTCCTGGATGAAACTCTCCCGGACTGCCCCGGGCAGATCGAAGAACAGCCTGCTGCCGTCTTCCCGGAAAAAGGTATCAAGCCTGGGACCGAATATGGACCTGAATTTATACCTTATTTCTTCCTTCACTTCATAGCAGCACGAGTGGATGCATGGCCCCACAGAAACGAGGATATCACCGGCTTCTATTTTCATCTGCTGGAATTTCTCAGCAGTTTTTGATATTATTCCGGCAAGGAGGCTTTTCCATCCGCAGTGAAGCGCAGAAATGAAGGCGGAGCTCTTATTTACAATAAATATCGGGGCGCAGTCGGCGGTAAGGATATTGAGTATAATGTCCCTGCTGGTCGTTATAGCCCCGTCATATCCGGAAAGGGTGGACATTCCAGGTATATCTTTTATTACTGCAATTTCACTCTTATGGGGCTGGCTCATGAAAATGGGTTTTTTGTGAAGAAGGCCGAAGCTGTCTGCAATAAGCTCATACATCAAAAAACTGCTGGTTTTAATGGACGGCCTGTTGGACATGTCCAGCTCTATAGGGGTATTATCCGATAATCTGCCTTTTTTTGTCAGGAAGCCGCATGTAATATTGGCATTGAACTTCTTAAAGAGCGGGCTTTCAAAATATGAAACTGTCTTTTTTTGTACCGGCTCAAGCATTTTTCAGTATCTCCAGTTTCTCGTTCAATACCCTGGCAAACAGTTCCTGGTATTTATCCAGGTCCTCGGGGGTATAGGCCTCAAAACGCATTACCAGGACAGGCTGGGTATTGGAGGGCCGCAGGAGCCCCCATCCGTTTTCAAAGCTTACCCTTACGCCGTCGATGTCTATTATGCTGTATTCTTTTCTGAAGTGTTCTGTAACCAGTTCGACAGCCCTGAATTTGATATCCTCGGGGCAGTCAATACGTATCTCGGGGGTGGAGAAGGTTCTGGGCAGGCTGTCCTTGAATTTGCCAAGGGTCTTGCTGGTGTTTGAGAGAATCTCAACAAGCCTCATGGCGCTGTACACAGCATCATCATATCCGAAATACCTGTCGGCAAAGAAAAGGTGCCCGCTCATCTCTCCCGCAAGGACTGATTTTTCTTCTTTCATCCTGGCTTTAATGAGGGAGTGGCCTGCTTTCCACATTATTGCCTGAGCCCCCGCCTTCTTTATTTCATTATAGAGGTTCATTGAACATTTCACTTCCCCGATAATCTTAGCGTCCCTGTTTTTCTCTATTATATCCATCGCAAAGAAAAGAAGCAGTTCGTCACCCCAGATTATCCTGCCGTATTCATCCACAGCTCCCAGACGGTCTGCATCACCGTCAAAGGCGATGCCGAGGTCAGCCTTTTCGCTTTTTACCTTTTCAATAAGGGTAGTGAGGTTTTTCTCCACGGTAGGGTCGGGGTGATGGTTGGGAAAATTGCCGTCCATTACGCAGAAGAGCTCGGTAACATCATGATTAAAATGATTAAGGACATCGCCTGCGATTATGGAGCCGGTTCCGTTTCCGCAGTCCACAACTATTTTTATCTTCTTTTTGAAGCTGAAATGCTGGTACAGATACTCCCGGTAGTCTGCCAGCAGATTATATACCTCTTCTTTTCCGCAGCATATGGGCTTAATGAAATCCCTTTTTTCTATAATTTCTGCCAGTTCCTGGATCTGCCGGCCGTAGAGCCCTTCTTTGCCGATGCAGACCTTGAGGCCGTTATATTCGGGAGGGTTATGGCTTCCGGTTATCATTATACCTCCGTCCACATCAAGGCTGTGGAGGCCGTAGTAGAGCACAGGGGTAGGGACAGTGCTGATATTGACCACATTTATGCCTGATGACATTATACCCTCGATAAGGTAGTTATAAACCGCATCAGAGCTGTTCCGGCAGTCTCTTCCTATGGCTACCCTCTTTCCGCCGGCATCGGCAATCTTTTTTGCAAATGCCCTTCCAATGTCCGATACGGTTTCCTGGGTCAGATCATCGGGAAAAATGCCCCTGATATCGTATTCCCGGAAGATATGAGTATTCATATGCCCCTCCTATGAAATTGCAAATACTTTAGGATAATATTAAACCCTAAAAATATTAAGTCAAAGAAAAATTAGCTTGCGGAAAACCCTGATATGGATTAGATGCGCTTTTCTCCAGGCTTTAGCGGGTATTGCCGAGGCAGTATTTTCCCCTGACAAAATTCATTGCTTCTTCCCGCCTGTGAATCTTCTTTTCCAGCTGAAGGTCATATATCTTTTTGAGTATTCTGGAGAATGCAGGCCCTTTTTCAATGCCCAGGCTAATCAGGTCCCTGCCGGTTATTAGAGGTTTTGGAAATGCTTCCCGGGAAAACCGCAGGTATGCATTCAGTGCATCATAAAAGGGGTCCATATCCCGGCTGTCTGCCAGTAACTGGAGGCGCAGAAGCTCAATATGCAGAAGGATATTATTCTTCATGAAAAACCTTATGGTGCCTGCCTTATTATAATCCCGGGCATTGAGCAGGTAATTACGGTTTTCAATCAGGTCTGCGGTTTGAGATATAATTTTCTTCTGGAAGCGCAGTCTATCAAGCACTGATTTTGCCTGCAGGGATAAAGATTCAGACATTTTGCCGGTGTTTAGCAGAATTATGGCAAATATAAGCTCAAGGGTGTCTTTATATGTATTATTGTCAAGCATATACAGCATCTTGTCAAACAGGGAAGAGGACTTATTTTCTGAGGGGATATCCTTCAGTTCCAGTATTTCGGGGATTATACGGCCAAGCAGGCCGGACCTGTCAAACAGAATCATAAAATCCGAAGGCCGGGGGTTTTTTAGAAGGGCCTTTTTGAGCTCTTCGCAAATCCTTTCCCTGCTTACCGTTTTTATGCCTTCATTTTCCTTTATTATAGCCTGGAAGGTATCATTATCCATTTCAAAACCCAGTACGGCAGAGAACCTGACTGCCCTGAGCATCCTCAGCCTGTCCTCGCTTATCCTGGAGAAGGGATCCCCTATTGCCCTGATGATGCGTTTTTTTATGTCCTGTATCCCGCCTACATAGTCTATGATCCTGCCCTCCAGGGGATCATAGAAAAGACCGTTTATGGTAAAATCCCTTCTGCCTGCATCAATCTCCGGCTCTGCAAAGGATATGGACTTCGGGCGCCTTCCGTCTATGTAGTCATCGTCTTTCCTGAAGGAAGCGACCTGGTACTGGTGCCTGTCAATCAATACAATTATCACCCCGAACTGGACTCCAACCTCTATGGTGTGCCTGAACATCTTTTTTACAATATCCGGGGACGCGCTGGAGGCAATGTCTATATCCATGTCATGGCCGAAGGGCTTTTTTATCAGCAGGTCCCTGACGAATCCCCCGGCTATATAGGCTGTGTACCCGTTGTCCTTAAGTTTGGCAAGAATTTTGAGGGCGTTTTTATATACGGGCTGTTTCCGGGTCTCAGGAGGCGGAGAGAAATTTATAAACTGCAATTATAAGTTACCATCCCATCACTGCTGCAAATCCTGCTAAAAATATATCCATCTGGTTCAACCCGTGCTTATTCGGTTCGGATATCACAGCATCTTTTACGCCTGCTGAGCTTAGAGCATCCTTTATCACATTAATGATGCTGTTCATGTTCTCCTGGCTTGTGATGTTTTTGAAGCCTGTCTTTACATAGTATTCAGATATCTTGTTTATATTGGGCCTTTTGATATCTGCTTTTG
>CAYSKJ010000068.1:0-3504 GCA_964431655.1 uncultured bacterium
GAATATTCTTATCGTTGATGATCATGAGGATAATATTTATCTCCTGGAAAGCCTCTTAAAAGGCAACGGCTACAATGTGAAAAAGGCAAGAAACGGTGCTGAAGCGCTTAATATACTGGAAAAGGGGGAAACAGACCTTATTATAAGCGATATACTGATGCCTGTGATGGACGGCTTCCAGCTTTTAAGGAAGGTGAAGACCGGTGAAAATATGAAGCATATTCCCTTTATCATCTACACAGCTACCTATACCAGCGCCCAGGACGAGGAATTTGCATTAAAGATAGGGGCAGACCGCTTTATTGAGAAGCCTTGTGAACCCGATGTCTTTATAAAAGAGATACGCAGCCTTGCGGATGAGTATAAAACTCACGGCGGAGATACTGCCAGACCTTTGGTTCAGGAGGAGGAAGCCCTCAAGCTTTACAGCGAAAGACTGGTGAAAAAGCTGGAGCAAAAAGTGCTGGAAGTTGAGAGGCAGATGAAGGAGAGACAGAGTGCAGAAGAGGAGAGAGAGAGGCTGAGAATCCAGCTGGCCCATGCCCAGAAGATGGAATCGGTCGGCAGGCTGGCTGGGGGTGTAGCCCACGATTTCAATAATATCCTCCAGTCCATGATGGGCTACAGCGAGATGCTCTTAAATGAGCTTGAGGAGGGCGGGCAGGCCCAGGAATTTGCCCTGGAAATAATGGAATGCATTAAGAGGGCTTCCTCGCTTACCAGACAATTGCTTGCCTTTGCAAGGAAACAGGCTGTTGTGCCTCATATAGTGGACCTAAACGAGATAGTGGAAGGCATGCTCAAGATGCTTAGAAGGCTTATAAGCGAGGATATTGACATAGTCTGGCTTCCGAAGACCGGGATATGGCCCTTGAAGATGGACCATAGCCAGATAGAGCAGGTGATCGCCAACTTATGTGTAAATGCCAGTGATGCTATAGAAGGGGTGGGAATGCTGACCATAGAGACCGGTATGGTGAGAATGGATTCGGAATCCTGTGCCAAGTGTTCCGGGTGCAATCCCGGGGAATATGTAGTCCTTTCGGTAAGCGATGACGGCTGTGGCATGGATAAGAAGACTCTGGAAATGCTCTTTGAACCCTTCTATACCACAAAGGATGCAGGGAAGGGGACAGGTCTGGGCCTTGCCACTGTGTATGGCATTGTAAAGCAGAACAGGGGCTTTATTGAAGTGAAGAGCGAGCAGGGGAAGGGAAGTATATTCCGGGTGTTTTTCCCCAGGCATGACGGAAAACCGGTGGAAACCATAGAACCATTAAAGGAAGAAATGGCTCTGGGCAAGGGTGAGACTATCCTTCTGGTGGAGGACGAACAGGAGATACTCAAAATCAGCAGGGCAATACTGGAACAGCTTGGTTACCGGGTATTTACAGCAGGGTCAGCAGGGGAGGCGATTAAATTGTCCAGGGATTACTCAGGCAGGATAGACCTTCTGATAACGGATGTGGTGATGCCAGAAATGAACGGCAAAGAACTGGGCAGGAAAATGAGAGAGCTTTTCCCGGGCATAAGGATACTTTATATGTCAGGTTATTCGGATGACATAGTATCAGGTCAATCAGCCGAAGGAGAATCCGAGCCTTTTATACAGAAGCCCTTCACCATAAAGAGAATATCAAAGAAGATAAGGCAGGTCCTGGATGGGGTCTAAGTACCCTGCTTATCAGGGATAGACATAGAACTTTATGCCCTCGTAATTCCACTGGGGCATACCCATTAAAGAATCCCTTTCCGCCTCGCTTATGGTATAGAGATGACCGCCCCGGGCATTGTTGAAAAATCGGTAAACAGGCACGGTGTCGGATGCCTGGGTTGTGAAGACATAGAACTTTATACCCTCATAATTCCACTGGGGCATACCCATAAGGGAATCTCTCTCTGCTTCGCTTATGGTGTACAAATGGCCCCCCTTCACATTATTGAAAAAGCGGTATACGGGAACGGTGCCTTCAGCCTGGCCGGTGTGGACCGAGTATTTTGGGCCCTCGTAGTTATAGTGGGGCAGATCATTGATTATATAATCCCTCTCAATATCGCTTATGGTATATAGGTGGCCCCCCCGTATGGTATTAAAGAAGCGGTAAGTGGCTATTATATCCGTGTCGGAGGAGAGCCGGGCAGTAAAAATGTCTTTTTGTCCTCCGGAGGTCAGGGGATGATCCCCGAACCAGGCTGTTGATTCAAAACCGCCGGTTATGTACGGGCTTCCTGAGCAGGAAAGGGCTATACCTCCTGCAGAATCACTGCCGCTTCCTCCAGCTTTTAAGCACCAGAGGAAATTGCCGTTCTTATCAATTTTTGAGATAAATATATCGCTTTCTCCTTCTGAAACCAGCTGATTGCTTCCGAAATCGGCCGTGCCGGTAAAATATCCGCTAATATAGGCACTGCCCCAATTTACAGATGCAATATCCAGTGCAACATCACTATTGCTTCCCCCTGCTTTTACTGCCCAATGAAAATTGCCCGAGCTGTTGAGCATGGCAACAAAGATGTCCTGTTCTCCGCTTGAGGCCAGCTGAAGGCCTCCGAACCAGGCTGTTGATTCAAAACAGCCGGTAACATAAACCCTTCCAAAATAATCCACAGCAATTCCGAAGCTGGAGTTATTGCCTGTTCCACCTGCACTTGTGGCCCAGAGGAAGTTGCCATTAGGGTCAAGCTTTGCAATGAATGCGTCATAGCCTCCCTGTGAAACCAGCTGGGTGCTTCCGAAATTAGCAGAACCTGAGAAATAGCCCGCAATATAGGAACAGCCAAACCTGTCCACAGCTATGCTGTTGCAGTAATCAAGAGAATCGCCCCCGGCTCCCCTTGCCCATAATACATTATTGCCTGAATCAATCTTGACAATGAAAACATCCATGGAGCTTCCGGAGGAAGTCAGCTCTGTTCCCCCAATATCGACAGTCCCTGCAAACCTTCCTGTGAAGTAAATATTGCCTGAATTGTCCTTATAAAGATCGGTTGCCTGAGCTGTGCTTGTGTATTCCCCGAAACCAAAGCAAGTGATAAAATTGCCAAGAGTGTCGTATTTGCGTACTAAAGCCATGAAAGAACCCCATTGAGTGGCAATGGCGCTGTTGCCTATGAAATCCACATCAATACCCGTGGATATTTCTGATTCAGTAGTACCGCTGCCCTTTGCCCAGAGATAATTACCCCAGCGGTCCATTTTGGCAATGAATATATCCCCCATGTATACGGGTGGGATCTCTAATTCACCGAAAAATATGGTACTGTTGTATGTCCCTGTGATAAAAGGGTTGCCCAGGGAATCCACCGCAACAGCAGAGCCGGATTCGGAGCCTGTGCCCCCTGCCTTGACTGCCCAGATGAAATCAGGGGCTTCCTGGGTGAAAAAGATCAGTGGAAAGGCGAGAAAAATGACAATTACCAGGTATTTTCTCATATATATTACCTCCTTAAAAAATACATGACCAAACCTATTATTAGTATTTTATCCCATGCATGTATTTAAAG
>CAYSKJ010000068.1:3514-15660 GCA_964431655.1 uncultured bacterium
GGGAAATATTTTGAAGGAAATTCAATTCTGCAAAATTCTGTCTATTTAATCTCTGTTTTAGAGCCTGTTTTTAATCTGTTCCAGGAGGACATACACCACCGGTACTATTATCATGGTCAGAAAGGTCCCAGCGATAAGACCGCTTGCAGCTACTATTCCCAGGGGGGACATTCTCTCCAGGCCTACTGCGGTTTCAAATACCAGGGGTGACAGGCCTATCACTGTTGATGCAGTAGTCATGAGTATGGGCCTCAGCCTGAGATCAACAGCCTGCTTTACTGCAGGCATCAATTCTTTTTTATCCTTTCGTGCATCATTTATAAAAGTCACTATCAGTATGGCATTATTTACTATGGTGCCGTTAAGAAGTATAATGCCCATCATGGCCGGCATGCTTACGGATTTGTTAAATAAAAGAAGTCCAAGGAATGCACCGGACAGAGAAAAGGGTATTATGGACATTATGGACAGGGGATGGGAAAAACTTTTGAGCATTATGACCAGGAGGAAATAAAGAAGCACAAGGCCTATAAGCAGGGAGCTGAATACCCTTCCCATGGTGTTCTGCATTTCAGTCACATTGCCCCCCAGAGTGATTTTTATATCGGAAGGAAGGTTGCTGGTGACAGGTCTTATTTTATCTTCAATCTTACGGGTTATAATGGATATGGGTATTATGTCGTTTACTGCATATAAGTCAATAGTGTTTTTCAGATCCTGGCGGGTATCAAGTGTCTTTGATAGATCCTGGCGGACATTGATCAGGTTTCTGAGGGGCAGGTTGTTGTAGAAGTTCAGGCCAAGAACATCTTGAGGGCTGTTTATATCTTTAAGCTTTATGTATACAGGTATGTCCCTGAAGGATTCAAGACGGATATTGCCTGCAGGTACCTCCGATGTGCTGTTACGGATGAAATTGGCTATGTCCCGGAACCGTATATTATGCTCTTCCAGCATCAGGGGTTTCGGGCTTATAATATACTCTTTCCTGGCCATGTACCAGGACCTTCTAAGATCAACGACTCCCTTAAGGGAGTCCAGCTCTTTAATTATTGCATCGGCATAAAAACTGAGCTGTATGTCATCCCGGCCTGAGATAATTATATTTACAGGTGATTTAACAGATGAATTAGGAGTGGCTCCATATTCCGACAGGGTCAGGCTTATAAGCTCAGGATACCGGTTGAATGATTGCCTCCATCGGTTTGTTATGCTCCATATATCTTCCTTTCTCTTATTCCTTGGAAGCAGTCTGATTTCCATAGAAGCTGTCTGGACTGAGCTTCCTCCCTGGGAGAAACTCATGGAATCCGGTTCGGAGCCTATGATGGTTGATATGGACAGGACTGAGGCTTCTTCCAGTATCTCACGTTCGATCCGGTTCACAAGGGATGTCATTTCCTCAATATTGCTGTTAGGCGAGATTTCAAAGCTTATGTTTGCAATACCAGTATCCATGGGGGGCTGGACAGAACGGCCGACCGTGTTCATCGTGACCAGGACTATGATCAGGGTTAGGAGAGCTGTAAAAAACAGGGTCTTTATCTTGTGTTCCAGTGCCGTATCCAGCAGGCCCAGGTAAAAAGCCTTTATCCTTTTTTCCAGGCGGGTATAGAGAGCATTTGTCTTTCTCTCAATAAGGCCAGGTGCCCTGTTTGAGGACAAAAGCCTGTTTACAAGCAGGGGAACGAGGGTGACGGCCATGAGATACGAAAAAAAGAGGGTAACCATTATGGTTGTTCCCAGGGGCTTCAATACTGTCTGGGGATAGCCTCCCGTGAACATGACGGGGGCAAGTACTATTACCGTTGTCATCATGCCGGCAAAAACAGCAAAGGATATCTCCCGGGCTCCCTGTATGCTTGCTTGCTTTATTCCGGTTCCCTTGTGCCCAGACAGTCTTATGATATTCTCAAGGATTACGACGGAGGAGTCAACTACCATTCCTACGGCTATTATAAGGGCTGAGAGGGTGACCATATTTAGGGTATAGGGGGAAAGATAAAGGTAGATGAATGCCGAAAGGAAGGATAGGGGTATGCTTATGCCTGTAATGAGAGATGTTTTAAACCGCCCCAGGAAGACAAAAATTATGATCACTGTAAGAATTACAGCGTATATCAGGGAGTTTACCATGCCCTTTATATTAACATCTATCAGGGGCTGCTGGTCGGTGGTTATATCAAAATTAATATCTTTGTACCGGTTTTTCAGGATGTCCATATGGTTTTTTATTTCCTTTATAATGCCTACGGTTGGTACTTCCGGATTTTTTAAGAGGTTTAGAGCTATGGCTGTCCTGCCGTTGCCCCTGTAAAGACTTCTGTCTTCCCGGGATGAGAAAGTGACAGAGGCCAGGTCTTTTAAGTAAACAAAAGATGAGTCGGGCCTGGATATTGCAGTATTTTCTATGTCTTGCGGGGATGCAAACCTCATGTCGCTGGTTATGGTAAACTCTTCTGTTCCCGGTTTTATTATACCAGCCGGAACGGTTATATTGCTGGACTGAAGACTGCTTATGAGGTCGTTTATGGTCATGCCGTGCTGTCTGAGTCTGCTGCTGTCCACGCCGATGATCATAGAGGGGGCATGGCCCCCGAATATTTCAACATCGGCTATGCCCGGTATATCAAAGAAATAATCCGAAAGTTCGTTCTCGGCAAAGAGCCGGATGTCCTGAAGAGTTTTTGCAGAGTTTTCTTTTGGGGTGAGGGCTACGGTGATCAGCGGCCTGGTGTCTCCGGTTATCTGGAATACCTGGGGGCTTCCCGCATCCGGGGGAAGCATGGGCTTAACCCTATCTAACATGTTTACCGTCTCTGCCGTGACTTTTTGGAGGTCCTTGTGATAATGGAAATCTGCCCGTATGGAGGATACCTCGTCTTTGGTCGTGGATATAATATTATTTATGCCTGAGATGCTTTTTAGCTGGTTTTCGATAGGCTGGGTTATATTTACCGATACATTCTCTGCGGAAGACCCTCTCCATGTAGTGAGTACCACAAGGGTCGGGGCCATGGAATCCGGAAACAGGTCAGTGGGGGAATTGAAAAATGCAAATATACCACCTGCCAGCAGAAAGAGGCTGAGGGTGATTATGATATAGGGGTTTTTGAAAGAATAGCCGGTAAGGCTCATAATTCACCTGCTATATGAACGAGCTGGCCATCCCTGTATTTCCTCACCGTCAGAAAACCCCCTGTCGCTACTTTATCTCCAGGCTTGAGGCCTGTTAATATCTCTGTCCTGTCTTTGCCTGCTATGCCAGGCTTTACTTCTTTCATGCTGAGAGTATGGTCAATTATCCTGAATACATAGTACCTGCCTTCCGTTTCAAGAATAGCGTTATTGGGAACTGTAAGAGCTGATTCTTTTTGCTCAATAATTACATCAATGTTAATGCTTGAGCCCAGCGGGTATTCATCGGGCAGGGATTCAAGAAGCACTTCAGCTGTGAAGATATTGTTCCGCAAGGAGGGGTAAATTTTTGACACGGATGCTTTGAGCTGAGGGACCGTATCCAAAAGGACAGGCTGGCCTGGTTTTACAAGGCCTGCATCTTCCCGGGGCATATCAAAGGCTATCTTGAAAAGCATTGTTGAATCAATGATGAATACAGGCCTTCCAGGTGAGGCAAGTTCTCCCTCTTTCATCAGCACTTTTCGGATTACCCCCCTGGCGGGGCTCTTAAGTTCGGTGTATCCGAGCAGAAGACGGGTCTCTTTGATATGGGTGATAAGGGTATCTCTCTCAAAACTTGCTCTCTGAAGGTCGCTGGAGAAGGACTCGAAATCTGTTTTTGCTTTCTGGTAGCTGTTTTGGATTGTATCATGGCTCTGCCGGCTTACAGCCCCTTTTTCAAGGAGTATTGAGCTTCTTTCCAGCTCTTTTGACAGAAATTCCAGGTTATAAAACAGGAATTCCTGTTTTTTCTGGAGGGATTCTATCTGGGAATCCATCGCATTCTTGCGCTGTATTGACTGATCGAGCCTGAGTTTCATTTCTGTGTCTTCCAGAAGGGCTATAGTCTCATCTGTATTGACAGTATCCCCTTCATTTTTAAGTATGCTCTTTATCCTCTGGGTAATCTGGGAGGAAAGTTCTGCCTGTAGTGTTGAGTTTACCGGGCCTGTGAAACTTTTTGAGATAGTTATGTCTGATCCGGAAACCTCATGGGAATAGACGGAGAGGATAAAATCACTGCTGCTTTTTGCGGATGAGTATTTCATCCTTATTCTGACTGCAAGCAGGATTACTGCTGATATGATTATAATTATCAGGATAAAAAGCTTTTTCATTGTCTGTCTCCTTTCTTAATTCCATTGATATAGCTTTCAAAGAATGATTCCAGGTAGTCTGAGGGTGCAATCCCTGATTTGAGCAGGGCGGAGTTAATGGCATAGGTCTGGGTAAAAGATGAAAGCATTCCTGAATGGGCCTCGGTATCAATTGAATTTATCTCGCCCCTGAGAACGGCATCATCAAGGATATCCTTAATTTTTGAACTGTAGTCAAGGAGTATCCTGGTTATAATGTCCTGGAGATTCCTGTCATTTTTGTATATGGAATAGGCAAGGAGCTTGAAGTTGGCATTTCCGCACTGCCGGATATGGAAAAGGGCTTTATTCAGAAGGCTGTAAAGCCTCTTTGAAAAACTTGCTCTTTCATCAGAATCATTGTTGACAGAAATCATGAAAGACCTGTGCATGTACATGTAGAGCAGAACGGTGAACTGCGATTTGCTCTGGAAATGACGGTATATTGCTGGCTCTGTTACACCGAGCCTTTTTGCTATAAGCCTGAAACTGGCACTCTTTACTCCCTCTGAGCTTATTATTTTCAGGGCAGTCTCCATTATTTCTATTTGTTTAGGTGTAAATTCATGATTAAGCATTTTTCCATCCTTAATAGTATATGTTAGTTAATATATACTAACTCAACAATTTGTCAAAGAGAAAATTGCTGATATATATTATTTTTTTTGAGAATAATGACTGGTTGTTATATTATGCAGGTATGAAGGGGCTTCTTCTTAACCGGTACCATATTAAACGGAAAATAGGCGAAGGGGGAATGGGGGAGGTGTTTCTGGCCAGGGATACCTACTGGGGAGACATTACCGTGGCAATAAAGACCATTAAAAACAGGGTGATGAAAAATAGAAGCATGGATATGCTTTTAAGGTTTAAGAAGGAGTATGAGATTATGACTCTCCTTTACCACCCCAACCTTGTAAGGGTAAGGACTCTTGAGTATGACTCCAGGGAAGACAACTATTATATAGTTATGGAGTATATAGAAGGCAGAACGCTGAAGGAGTATCTGGATAAGGGAGAGCTTTCTGTGCCCGAAGCAGTGGATATTATGGTACCGCTTCTGCGGGCTGTGGAATTTATTCATTCCCGCAATATTATCTACAGGGATATAAAGCCCCATAATATAATAATGAGCCGGGATGGGCTGAAACTGACTGATTTTGGCCTTTCAAACCTTTACAGCAGTGAAGACAGGATAGTTAGAGGGACCCTCAATTACCTTGCTCCGGAGATTACGCGAAACCGCTATGATTTCAGGGCGGACATATATTCCCTGGGTGTTCTTTTCTGTGAAATGCTGACTGGGAAAATCATTATTAATTCAGACCGGGTTTCTGATTTCATAAGCGCTCTGGGAGACGAGAAAATTTATGAGGGATTCCGGGACAAAGCCCTTGAAGCAGTGGGAGACCCGGAAATAATGGATATAGTATGCAAAATGACAAGCTTCTGCGTGGATAAAAGGTATGACAGCTGTATGCAGATCATCACTGATATAAACAGGGCTACAGGCAGAAAATACAGCTATGAGACCAGGGAGACAATGCAGGCTTATATCTGCCACTCAGGTTTTATAAACCGCAAACGGGAGTTCCGGGTTCTCAGAGATAGGGTTCTCAAGCCCTCAGAAAACGGGCGTTTTTTGCTTCTGACAGGGAATACCGGATTTGGCAAGAGAAGGCTCCTTTACGAATTCAAGAAATACTGCCAGATGAATGAAGCGGAATTTTATGACAGCGACTGTCTGCAGACGGTAAGAAGCCCCTATTACCCTGTGGGACAGATTATCAGCCAGATGCTTTTCAGGTCTGATCCAAGCCTGTTAAAAACCTGGGGAAGGTATCTGGCAATGATCATTCCCCACAACAGGATGCTTGAGGAATTTTACCTGCAAAGAGAGGACAGGTATAATAAAGACACCCTTCATTACGGTATAACAAACTTTATACTGGATTATTCAGAAAAAAGCAGACTGCCTGTTATATTAAGCATAAATAACCTGCAATGGTGCGATGAAAACAGCCTGGAAATAATAGAGGGGCTTATTTCCACAGCCCGAAATAGAAAAGAAAACTGCCGCATTCAGGTTTTCGGCTGCATGGCGGAAGATGAATCATCTGATATAAATCTGTTTATAAACAGGCTTTCAGCAGGAGGACTTTTAAGTAAACTTGCCTTAAAGGAATTCACCTCCGACGATATAGGGGAATATATTGCGGGAGTCTTCGGAAAAAATTCCCTGAGTCCTTCAATTCAGAAAAGCATGCCTAAGATAAAAAATGCAGTAAACGGAAATCCCCTGATACTGAGAGAATTTCTGGGTAAACTGGTTAATGACGGGTATATACAGAGGAAGGACAGCAAATGGGTATTGACCAGGGATATTGATGAAATAGATCTCCCTGAAAAAGTGTCCGAGATAATCAGCATCAGGATATCATCCCTTTCCCTGGACGAAGGTGAGAATACCATGCTCAGCATGCTTGCCCTGATAGAAATTGGAATGGATATAGATGATATCTCGCGCCTTGGAAGGGGCTTTTTCAGCAAGAATACCGCAGTTTTTCTGGAAAAACTTGAAAAACATGAGATAGTGACACCCTACAGGAAGGAAAACAGGATACTTTTTGCTGTTACCCACAGGTTGATACGGGATGTAGTAAAAAAAGGCATTAGTGATGAGGCTGGTCTGCACGCGCGGATTGCTAAGAAGTTTGAGGCAATGTTTAAAACAAGGATAGAGGATTTTTACGAAATACTGGCCATGCATTATATGAAAGCAGGAAAAAGAGCCAGAGCCCTTAATTACATACTTAGATCGGGAGTAAAGGCATTCAGGCGGCATGACAATGCTGCAGCCCTTGGATGGTTTGACAAGGGGCTGGCCATGAGGGGAAAAAGATATGAGAACGCGATTATCCTGCTTATGCTGAGGAAGGCTTCGGTCCTTTATTTTACAGGAAGGACACAGGAAGCGGAGGAACTGGCAAGGGATGCCCTAATGCGATCAGAAGCCCTGGGTTCGGAAGAGCTTGGTATTGAATCAAAAATGATTATTGCCACGGTAAAAAGCCGGTACGGAGAAATAAAAGAATCAATAAGGCTTCTGGAGGAGGGATTGAAGTATTATGAACCGCGGGGTATGAAGTCCAAGATTGTTTCTGCTTATGCTACCCTCGGTATGAATTACCACTTTCTTTCAGACTCTCAAAAAGCCCTGGAATATTTCAGGAAGCAGAGGGATATATGCCTTGATTCCGGCAACATGACAGGGTATGCCATCGCCCTGGGAAATATTGGAAATGTATATATCAAAGAAAACATGCTTCAGGAAGCTGTGGAAGCACATCTCAAGTCGGGGGACATATATCGCAATGAGGGTGATAAAAGGGGACTTGCAGTAGCCTATGGCAACCTGGGAATTGCATATTTCCGGATGGGGGACTATAGCAGGGCTCTGGATACATACGCACTCCAGCGCGAAGCATGCAGTGAAATTGGGAATAATCTGGGATACAGTTATTGCCTTATTAACAGCGCAAATGTATATTCTGCCATGGGAGAGTACGATGAAGCCCTGGACTGTTACGGCAAATCCAGGGCAATACTGGCCAGAATCGGTGATCAGAGGGGGTACGGCATATCCCTGCTAAATTCCGCCGGTATCAAGCTTCGCCAGAGAGACTTTATTTCCTGCCTTCATCATCTGAAAGAGGCAATTGGCGTGCTCAAGCAAATAGAATATAAGCATGGTTATTTAGAAGCTCTTTATATTGGGGCGCAGGTTTCAATGATTACTGGAGAAATTCATGAGGCATTAGATTATATTAAAAGAGGGATAGAGATTTCGGTCGATCTCGGCCATGAAGCCACAGCTGCAAAATTCTGTTGTGCAGAAGCCTGGCTGTGTTTTCCTGCTGACAAAAAAAGATCTTTGGCATCCTGTAATAATGCATTTAGTCTTGCAGAGGAATGCAGTCTTGAAAATATCCAAAAATTAAGCAGAATTTTGCATATAAAGATTTTAAACCCGCATCAAGATGACTCTGTTAGAGAACTAGACAATATTGCCCGGGGCTCTGACAGCTCTGGGGTAAAAATCTGCGCTTATTATGAGCTTTATATTCTTACCCATGATAGGAATTATCAGAAAAAGGTGCATGACCTTGTCATTGATCTGCCCGGCTATGAAAATATTGTCTGTATAAGTGATGTTATAGACGAAATAAGAGCAAATGCAATTTTTGGATAAAAAATATTTACTGATGACAAAATCCAATTTTTAATATATAATATAAACAAAAGCCAAAAATTAAAAAACTGGTAGAGACAAGATGAAAAAAATGTTTTATTCTCTTTCATGCATTCTTTTACTTCTTATTCTAGCCTCTAACCTTTATGCCGACAGCAGTGGAATAAAGATTACCCAAAACGAGGGGAAGGCAAGAAATTATTATACAGCACCCTATGACCTGTGGTTTTATGACAATGTGCATGCAGTCAGCAGGTACAGGGAGGCCGTACTGGCCGATGAGCTTTTATTATACGGACTTGCAGGGAAAGGAGACAGGCTTCTGCTGAACCTGTTTGATGACCGGGAATATACAGCAGTCATTGACAGAATAGAAGTAAATATAAACGGCACCCTGGCAATAAGAGCGCGCCTGGAAGGCTATGTCAACAGCTGTTTTATCATATCCACCACTCAGGGCAGAAGCCTGGGAGAGGTAGAGATACCGGAAAAAGGAGAGCGCTATATTATTACCAGCGACCCTGAAAGCGGTATCCATTATCTTATGGAGATGGATAAAAGGGAAATGAATTACCTTCAAAACTCGCCGGCCCTGATTCCCCCTGTAATGAGTCACTATGAAAAACAGTCCGAAAGTTCAGGGGAAAAGGACCCGGGACCCAATGACCCGGCTACAATTGACATCATGCTGGTGTATACCCCGGCCGCAAGCTCCTGGGCAAGCACCAACGAGGGCGGGATCAGCAATACGATTTCCCAGACGATGCAGAAAGCCCAGCTCACTCTGGATAACAGCCTTACCGGGATAACTGCAACTCTTGTGCATTCTGCCCAGGTGAGCTATACAGAAAGCGGCAGTTCCAATACAGACCTTGACAGGCTTACAAATACTTCAGACGGCTATATGGATGATGTTCATACCTGGAGAAATACCTATGCGGCTGATGTCGTTGGTCTTTTTACCCAGGTTGAGGACACCGGCGGTCTCGGGTGGCTGCTGAATACCACTGACGGCCTTCCTGACTATGCTTTTTCCATATCCCGGGTCCAGCAGGTATCCTGGACCTATACCTTTATTCATGAAGCAGGTCATAATATGGGTACTCATCACCACAAACAGCAGAATGTACAGCCCGGTCCAGGGCTTTTCAGCTATTCGGCCGGGTGGAGGTGGGTCGGCAATGATGCGGGACGCTACTGCTCTGTGATGACCTATGAGAGCGGTACATATTTTGCCGACGGCTATACACATTACAGGGTTGCCTATTTTTCCAATCCCAGCGTAAGCTACCAGGGTGTTTCAACCGGCCACAGCACTGACGGGGATAATGCCAGAAACCTGAGGGAGATAAAGCATGTAATTGCAGCCTACAGGTCTGCCATCACTGTCCCCGATGCACCTTCAGGTCTTTCTGCCCTTGCGGTTTCACAATCGCAGATAGATCTTTACTGGACTGATAACTCTGATAATGAGGACGGATTCAAGATCGAGAGGAAAACAGGTTCCGGGGGTACATGGAGCCAGATTACAACAGTTTCTGCTGATAATACCTATTACAGCAGTACAGGCCTTAATTATAATACCAGCTATTATTACCGGGTCAGAGCGTATAATTCCGCAGGGGATTCATCCTATTCCAACGAGGCTGATGATACTACATTTGATATACCACCCCTTCCGCCGGCAAGCCTTTTCTCTTTTCCTTTCTCCGGGACTCGAATAGACCTTTCATGGACTGATGTCTCGGGCAATGAAACGGGGTTCGCTGTTGAAAGAAAAGCCGGTATTGCAGGGACATGGGCAGAAATAACCACCCTCCCTGCCAATACCACCTTTTACAGCGATACAGGTCTGACCCCTGTTACCACCTATTTCTACCGTGCCAGCGCATACAATGACTATGGTATTTCCCCCTATTCCAACGAGACGAGCAGTTCAACTCTTGTTTTACATCCCCTGGGGGATTCGCTGGACAGTGCCGAGCTTCCCTGGATAACTTCAGGATCGGTTGGCTATACCTTCTGGCACGGTCAGGATGATGACTGGTATTACGGAGGCTCAGCCGGAAGGGCAGGGTGCATCAGCCATAATGAAACCACGGGTGCGGGCGTTTATGTTGACGGACCGGGGGAACTGAGTTTTTACTGGAAGGTTTCCAGCGAGGAAAATGCGGACTGGCTGGTTTTTTACATAAACGGTATTCCTCAGAACCAGATAAGCGGGCAGATTGACTGGACACAGATGGTCTACAGCCTGGAACCAGGGGGTTATAACCTGGAATGGGTTTATGAAAAAAACCCTGCAGTGAGCTCTTATAATGATACAGCCTATCTTGATTATGTAAGCTTTGTCCCGGAATACCCATGCGAGGATGCAGCGATAAGTCTGGAAAATGAATCCGTAAAGGGCATATATACCTGGTCTTACAGCGATTCAAAACAAGAAGGCCAGATTTTAAAGGGGTCTTCATGGAATAAGATTTTTAACGGTGTCACCGCCTCAAAGATAGAGACGGGAGATATAACAGGGGATGGAATTCCAGAAATTGTTGCCCTGATACCCGGTTCCGGACTTTATTATTATAATATGGGCACTTCGTCCTGGAGCTGTATTACAGCCCTCAGCATACTGGACTTTACCCTTGCCAGGACATCCACAGATCCCAAAAAACAGGCTATAGTTTCTATTGATGGCTATGGGCTGTATAAGTATAATATAGATACATCCAGCTGGTCTGTTATTATACAGTATCCTGCCGAGCTGGTCTGTGCATTGAACCTTGACAGGGATGCAGGCATGATTGATGAGCTTGCGGTGGCCTTCCAGGGCATAAACAGACTGTATATATACGATTTTACACTGTCCAGCTTTTCTACCATACTTATGGCCAAACCATCCCAGGTAATCTCCGCTGATGTGACCTTTGACCAGAATGCGGAGATGATTTGCGTATTTGACGGGATAGGCGTTTATATGGTAAGGTATCTTCCTGAAAAGAATTTACTGCTTGAGGCAGAAAAGACCATGGCAGAGAAATACCCCTTATTTTTACTGGATAATATCAAAGACGACCATGTCTGGAATCCGAAAAACAGCAAAGGCCTGCAGTGGAACAGAATCACCTATGCCACCCCTGATACCGGACATAAAGTGGCAGCCGGGGATATAACGGGGGACTGCGGTGCAGAGGTATTTACCTGCTTTGCCGGCAAGGTATCCTACTATACCTACAGCACCAGCTCCTGGACCAATCTTATAAACAGCTCCTTTAAGAGGATACTTGCAGGGAAGTTCACCGGCGGAGCAAAAGATGACCTCATAATGTGCGCTACCAGCTCCGGGGATATCTACTTAAGGAAAACCTCAACCGGGTCTTATGAGCTGATATCTTCCGGCGGGGATACAAATGCAATGGCTGTGATAAGGTAAGGGTATTTTCTGGAAAAGCCGGGGCATATTTATGCTTTTTATCATATTGATGATATGAAAAATGTTTGTGTTTATATTTAAATTTTTAACAGAGGGGTTTTTACATGAATAAATTTAGCAGGGCAGCATTTTTTATTGCTATGCTGGT
>CAYSKJ010000069.1:0-15656 GCA_964431655.1 uncultured bacterium
TTTCAGCACATTGAATATCTCTTCCTTCTTCTCTTCAAAGGGATAGGTGCCTTCTCCCCTTTTATCGGTAACAAGGATAAGATGATAGCCGAACTGTGTTTTAACAGGATCGGAGAGGGTTCCTTTATCAAGGCTGAAAGATGTTTCTTCAAAAGGTTTGACCATTTTACCCCGGTCAAAGAAGCCGAGGTCTCCTCCCCTCTGACTGCTGGGGCAGTCAGAGTACTCTCTAGCCAGCTTATCAAAATCCTCTGCAGGGTTTTTTATTTTTTCCCTTATTTCTGTTATCCTCTTTAATGCCTCCTCTTCAGGGTATTTGTCAAAGGAAACAAGGATATGGGATGCCTTTACAGACTCCTGGTGCTTGAAATTATGAACCTGCTCATTGTAGAAATTTTTAAGCTCTTCTTCTGTGGGATCGGCATAACCCCTGCCTGAAATTATTTTCTCAATTACAAGCTCTCTCCTTAAAGTATCCATAAAACTTGATTCTGAGAAACCCTGCCTGCTTATAAAATTAGCAAACTCCTCATCAGATCCGAAATTGGATTTTATCTTCTTTGAAAATTCATCCACAGCATCATCTGCCACTTTAATATTATTCTCCCTGGCATAGATATCAAGAGCCAGGTCATTTGTCATCTTCTGGAGTATATCCTTTTTATTGGCCTTCAGGATTTCTTCGGGAATATCTTCTATCTTGTATCCAGTAAGGGATATAAGATCATTAACCTTTTCATCGAGCTGTTTTGCAGTAATAACATCCTCTCCAACCCTGGCGACAATCTCATCTTTGGTTTCCTGTCCATTTTCGCCTGCACAGGAAATAGATGCTGATAATAATAAAACCATCACGACAGTTAAAATTCTTTGCATAATAAACCTCCCTTTTTATTCTGAATGATACCTGATTTATTAAGGTATTCATAAATTTCATTAATTATTTCAATATCCGGGCTTTCATAATTCAGCCCTTCATAGTGCTGGATAAAGCTTTTTATCGATTCTTTCCTTACCGAAAGCAGGCCTGACAATATGATAAGGAGCTTTGCTGTCATAAAGTCCAGAAGAAGCTTTTCCGGGGATACACTTTTCTCAGGGTCCAGGCAGAAAAACCTTTTATGGATCATGCCGGCGTTTTTGAAACAGTTTTCCAGGGCGTCATGGCCCAGTCCATCATACAGGTGCAGGTATTCCTGCCTGAAGATATAAGAAATAAGGCCGTCACTTATAAGAAGGTAATCGCTGGAGGAGAATTTATCATTCCCGTCACCGGGATTAAGGCTCTTGATGATACTCCTTATGGATACGTGATAGAGCTCAAGGATCAAAATAAAAGGCGTGGCCTGGCTTCCGGCTATCTGCTCAAAAAGCACTGTTAAGGCGCTGAATTTTCCCATGCCCTGGAAAGAACCAAAAGAAGAAATATCATAGTACCGCTTCAGGGAATCCATCCCCTCGCTGTTAATCAGCAGAGAAATCCGGCCGCAGGCATCTTCATAATCTTTCCTGTTAAAGGCGGCTGAATTCACCATCAAAAATCGCCCCTTCCTCGATGATGAATGTCTTGCCTTTAATGCTTGATTTTACAGCACAGCCAGGGAAGAGTTTGACAATATTTGAAGCGGTAACATTTCCGCTGAACCTGCCATAGATTACAATATCCCTCGCTTCTATCCTTCCCTCGATATCACTGCCTGCCAGGCTGACGACGGTACTGCCGCATTTAATATTCCCCTTGAACCTGCCTGCAATAAATATATTCTCGGCTGAATCCATATCACCCTTAAAACTGCACTGCTTTGATACAATACTTATGGCAGAACTGGAATCCAGCTCTGAAATAATTTTGTCTTTATTGATAAGATCCCCCGTAACAGGGCTTAAACCGTATGACCTCACTGTCTTATCGGCCTTGTCATGGCTTATAAAATTCATAAATCACCTCCATCTATCCAGAATCCTGCAGGATTAAACAGGAATAAATACATATTCTAACAAGGTATAACAAATTATCGGAAAATCAAGATATTTAATCAAGAAGCTTTTGACTTTTAATAATTTATGCTTAATGTATATATGCCTGGATATTTATTATATGATAAAAGATATAAAAAAGATTGACGCTTACATGTTTTTTGCTGTTATGGCATGCTCGCCGGAAAAGCTTCTTGAATTTTCCATGTCCTATGCGGCAGCTGCCGGCAGCGGTATCCTAATGAAATCCGGAGTAATAGACTTCACTCAATACAGCTCTTACTATAACATGGAAATGGGCTCAGGCATAATAAAACAGCTTTTTTTATCCGATAAAATAATAAAGTGCCATGAAATCGGAAAATACAAGAGAATCTCAAATCTTATAGAATCAGAATCATCAAAAAACGGCTGCAGGACTGTAAATATAGATCCGGGTTATGTAAACACCGGTCAGGTAGTACTGGCCACCACGAAATATTCACCCCACCGCCTGCCCATAGATGCAGAACTGTGGGCTGAGATTACGCTGATAAGGCATAAAAAATCATGGTTCCCTCTTTTGTGGACTTACAAAGACTATGCTTCGGACAGGTTCACTGCCTTCTTTGATGAAGCCAGGAAGCTGATAAAGGAAAAAAAGGCTTAGATGGAAAAAAAGGTTCTCCTTCTTTCACCCTATGCAGACCTGACATCTTACGGGTTGAGGTCCATCTCAGCCAGCCTCAAAAAAAACGGTATAGATACAATTATGGTTTTTCTTGCTGACCAGGGGGGCACCTGTTCTGATTCAGGCAGAACCGCCGGATTCTATAAGGAAGAAACAATAAAGGAAATTGCAGAGCTGTCAAAAAACTGTATTTATATCGGCATTTCCCTGATGTCATGCTTCTTTGAAAGAATAAAAAATCTTACCCTGCGTTTGAAAGACTACACCGATATACCAGTAATCTGGGGAGGGATACATACCTTTATAGACTGGGAAGAGTCGTCAGGCATTGCAGACTTCGTTGTTGCAGGAGACGGAGAGAAAGTATCGGTTGAGCTTGCGGGCCTTCTTTCAGTCAAATCCAGAGATTACCTGGAAAACAGTGACATATCGGGCATAAATAATCTGATCTTCAGAAAAAACGGGAAATTATACAAATCTGCTGTGCTGGGTGCTGTTATCGAAGATCTGGATTCCATCCCTGTGCCCGACATAGACCTTGAAAACAAGTTCATAATGATAAACAGCCGGATTAAGGAATTAACCAGGGAAATTTTTTACCACTACCAGATCAGTAATCCCCTGTTTGGCCTGAAAAAAGAGGTCTACTATCAGACGCTGTCATCACGGGGATGCCCTCATTCCTGCACCTACTGCTCCAACAATATACTGAAAAGACTCAGCAGGGGCAAATACCTCAGGTTCAGAAGCCCAGAACACCTGATAAAAGAGCTTAAGATGGCAAAAGAAATATATACCGGGGTATCCTGCGTGGTATTCAGTGATGATTCTTTTATCTCCATGCCTCAAGGTAAAATACATGAATTCGCATCCCTCTATAAAAGGCATATAGGCCTCCCTTTCCGGTGCCTTGTATCCCCCGCCACCATTGATGAAGGAAAACTCCGGATTCTCCTTGATTCAGGCCTGAAAAGCATCCAGATGGGAATTGAATCGGGTTCGCCTGAAACACTCAGGCTTTATAAAAGGGCAGGCAATGTGGAGGGTATAATAAATGCAGTGAATATCCTTAACAGGTACAGGGATAATTTTGATCCTCCGGTATATGACCTGATAGTGGACAACCCCTTTGAATCACTGAAAAACAGGAAAGAAACTCTTAATCTCGTGCTTAGCCTGCCGAAACCTTTTAAAATTCAGCTCTTTTCACTAATATTGTTTCCAAAAACTGAACTTTATGATAAATATATTGAGGAAAACATGCACAATCACAGGAGCATTGATATAAAAAACCGCCAGTTCTACGAGATAGAACCTGATTATATAAATATTCTGCTTATCCTGGCTAAAAGGGATTTTCCTGCACCCATTATACGTTTTTTTGCTTCCGGCTTTTTCATCAGGCTGTTTTCCTTAAGACCCGTTAATTATATTCTGATAATGCTTGCATCGGTCTTGAGAAGACTAAAAGCCTTATTTAGCAGGCGGGGAGAACCCAGGCTGTGAGAATTCTGCTTATCCAGTCTTATACCTATGGAACAGGTGACCTTATCTATCCGCTGGGAATAGTAAACATCGGAACCATTCTCAAAAATGAGAAACACATCGTAGCCCTGTGCGATCTGAATCTTCTGGGCGAGAGCTATATGACCAGGATCTCAGATATTATCAACAATTTCAACCCCGACATAATAGGCCTGTCCATACGCAATATTGACTCTACCCATGAAAGCAGGGTACAGTTCTTTTACGAATACATACCTCCCCTTGTCAAGCTTATAAAAAAGGCCGGGGAAAATTCTCTTATCATGGCAGGGGGCTCTGGTTTCAGTCTTTTCGCCCGGGAAATTATGAGCTCCAACCCCGAGATTGACTACGGGATCATAGGAGAAGGAGAACAGACCATGCTCAGGCTTCTTATGAATCTCGACGACCTTGAAAATGTTGAAAACCTGTGCTTCAGGAGGAATAATGAAATAATATTTACCCAGAGGAACTATAAAAATGCCATCTTCGAGTTTATCAAGCCCGATTATTCTATTCTATCTCCCAAACTCTACTTTAAGAAAGGAGAATACAGTATAGGAATAGAAACAAAAAGGGGCTGTACAATGAAATGCTCCTACTGCTCCTATCCATACCTCAATGGTGCTCAGCTGAGATTCAGGAAGATTGAGCTTGTTCTGGAAGATATAAAAAGCCTTTATCATAATTACGGCATAGATAGATTTACATTCATCGATTCAGTATTTAACCGGCCTTTAAAATACAGCATAGATATGGCAGAAAGGATTAAGGCTCTTAATCTTCCGGTTAAATGGTCTGCATGGTTTTCAGAACAGGGCTTTACCGAAGAATATGCAAGACTATGCCAGCAGGCGGGCTGCGATTTCTTTACCTTCTCCCCTGACGGTTTTTCAAAGGAGACTCTGATTGCCTTAAAAAAAGGCATTAAAACCGATGAAATAATTAAAATACCTGATATAATGAACAAATTCACCGGCATTTCAGTAATTATAAATTTTTTCCGGTTCCCGCCCAATCAGACCATCCTGGGATTCCTGAGGCTTGTAATATTTAACCTGAAAACCAGGCTCAAGCTGAAAGGCAGGCTTAAAGGCATAGGACTAAACAGGATAAGGATAGAACCATATACGGACATATGCAGGAGATCTCTTAATGAAGGGATAATTGCAAAGGACCAAAGCCTCCTTTACCCTGTTTTCTACAGAAACAGAGGGATGAAACTGCTGGAAAAGGCATTTCTCATCCTTATAAATATAAAGAACTTCATAAAAGATGCCTTCTGAACCGCGTTAGCATGAAAACAAGGGAATCTGTTCTAAGGGATGCAGCAAGGCTCTTTGTATGGTATCCCCTGAGGTTTATAATAGGCATTCTTCCAGTTAAAACAGCCTTCACTATTATTGATGCACTTGCTTTTATCCATTTTGTTTTCATGAACCAGGGAAAAAAAAGAATAATATGTGCCAATATTCAAAAAATCTATCCAGATGCTGAATATTGCTCCAAAAGCATGCTGAAAAAATATACAAGGACCCACTACAGAAACCAGCTTTTCATATTTTGCATAGGCAAAATAAATAAAAGCGAAAGGTTTATTATCCAGGACAGCTCTATAGAACTGCTGAAGCCCGGAAGATCTAAAACAGGCATAATAGTTGTACACCCGCATATGCATATACCCCAGCTTGGACTTCTCCTCCTGAATAATATGGGCTGTAAGGCAGGGCAGATATTTCACCTGAATGAAGAAAACCTTAGCTTTATAGGCAGGAATGTGCAGAAAAAAATAAGGGAAAAGCTTGAAAAAAGGCTTGCTCCTCGAATGTTCCCCGCAGATTTTTTCATAAGGGAGGCGGTTGCCTGGCTTTCAGAAGGGAATATACTGCTTATATCCGGCGATGGCGCTGGATACGGCAGGATTTTTGGCAAAACAATACCGGGAACCCTTCTGGGGGAAGAATATCACTTCCCGTCATCCTATATCAGGATCGCAGAAAAGACAAAAAGCCGGCTCTTATCCATGGAAGTATCAGAAAATGGCAAATACGGCTACCTCGTCAGCTTCAAAGCATTTCCCGAAGGCCTGTACAGCCAGGGCATTATCCGGTGGTATGCGGGTGAACTGGAGAAACAGATAAGGAAATCACCCCATGGATGGCATTTTTTAGACTGGAAGAGGAATTAACAGGTTTTAAACCTGAAATAGGTGTTTGCAATCTGTATAATATCCCCGTCTTTTATCTCCCTTGAACCCTCAACCTTTTCACCGTTTAAAAAGGTCCCGTTTGTGCTTTTGAGGTCCTCAATGACAAAGCCCTTTCTGCTTTCCGAATATCTAATTACAGCATGCTTCTTGCTCATCCTGGGGTCCATAAGGGATATATCGGTAAAACCTCTTCCAATGGAAGTCTCTTCATCCTTATTTATTTCAAAGGTTATATTTTCATCATCCGACTGCATTATCAGTTCAGCTTTGGTAATATTGAGCGCAATCCCCTGGTCTTTTTCCTTTTCCAGATAGCTTTTCCATTTATCCTTGTCACTGCCCAGGTTCAGTTCCAGAGTTTGTTCTCCGGAGGTAAGCTCCTTTTCCTTCTGTTTTTTGCTTTCAAAAAAATAACCGTCAAAATAGATAATATTAATTTCATCAATATCAAGACTGTCACCCAGGGAAAGAATCTTTTTTCCAGCTGCAAGGCTGTTAACCCTAACATTTTTTTTCTCATTTATGAACAGATAGCCCTGTGGCGTTTTCTGCATGACAAATTCCGGGTCCTTATTATCCTGCACCAGTTTGCCGTCAAGGACCTTAAAGCCGTAATAGCTCTCGTTCAGCACCATAGCCTCCCCGTTTATCAAAAGGTAGTAAAAGGGCCTGCAGCCGGGCTTTTTAAGGGGATCATAGGCAAATATCATGCTATCCTTGTAAAGCAGGGTGTTTTTGCATTTCGGGCATTTAAAGGCTACATTATTTTTATTCTTTTTGCTCATTATCTTGAGCTTTGATTCACAATAAACACATCTGAGTTCCATAGAGCAAACCTGTATCGTCTTTTGCCCTATATTACACAGTGATATGAATTAATCAATAATATTCATAAGGGGTGAGTTTCATTTAGTCTTGACTGATGTGTATATTTTTATATAATTGTGCAAGCCTGATAAAGGAGTATAGGCCGATGCCATTCAGAAAGACCTGTTTTTTATTTTTTCTGCTTTCTTTAAGCCCCTGGATTTCCGGTTTTGAAATTATCCTTGAAAGGACTCAGGACTACTATTATTCAAGCAGTCCTGTTAATATCAGATTCATTATTTATAACAGCAGGGACAAGGATATGGCTTTATCAGAAAAAATCATAAATACCGAGAGCTTAATGCTTAGAAAGGATGGAGGTTTTATTGCGAGGAAGGATAATACTGAAAATTTGTTCCAGCCTCTGCCGTCAAACCTCAAACCCGGTACTCAGATTATCCAGACCATTGATATCAAAAATCTGTTTCTGATTAATGAAACAGGCCTTTATACCCTCAGTTACCGGAACTCCAGCACCGAAATCCCTGTAATCATGGACTATGATCCCTCCAGGGATTATATGGCAATAGTAAAAACTGATTTTGGCGAGATGAAAATCAGGTTTTTCCGAAAAATCGCCCCTGCTGCCGTTAAGAATTTCATTGATCTTGCCAACCTTGGATTTTATGACGGTTTGACCTTTCACAGAGTAATACCGGGTTTTGTTATTCAGGGAGGGTGCCCCAGGGGGGACGGAACCGGGGATGCAGGATATAGCCTGAAGGCTGAAATAAGCGATGCCAGGCACCTCAGGGGAACAGTCTCCATGGCCAGAGGAAGCAGTCTTGATTCAGCAGGGAGCCAGTTTTTCATATGCCTGGACAAACAGCCCATTCTTGATTTCAAATATACGATCTTCGGTGAGGTATATGAAGGCATGGATACAGCAGACAAAATAGCATCGGTAAAAACTACCGGGCATGAATCAGAACCCTTTGACAGTCCTGTCGAACCTGTCTATATACGGCAGATAATAGTAAGGGAATCAGGGAATTAAAGGAAAAGTACGGCTATCCAGGCAATTGCCACAGCTGCGGCAAACAGAATCATAAACTCTTTGAGGCCTCTTTTTATTCCAGAAATAAATTCAGGACATACTATCACATTATATACAAGGGCATATACCAGCAAAATTACTGTAAAGAGTATGAAATTTATCATTCTTCCCTCTTAATTTCCTTTCTATAAATATCTCCGGCATCAAGAATCACCAAGAAGTTAAGCAGGCCAGGGACTATGTTGAAGACAACCCCGGAATCGTAGTAAACGCCTGTAAGGTTATTCTTAAAAAGTTCGAATACCGTGGAAATTATATATATGCTTCCATTGAATATCTGAGCTGTAAAGCCAAGAAAGGTAAAGTAGGATTCCCCATCCAGGAAGAAGCTCCTTCCTCCAAGAAACAGGCCCGCAATAAAGGTAAGGGTAAGCACCGCGAAGAAGAAAAGGCCCTTGTCTTTCTTACCCAGAAGATAATGACCTGAACCCGGTATAAGCCAGGCAATGAACATAAGAAAAAATATATTGCTCTTGACCCTGTTTTTCATTTCTTGCATCTTATTTCAATGTATATTATTGTCAAGTAAAATGCACAATAAAAGGATGGAGCCTTAATGACAGGATTCATAAATAAAATAGCGGGAATTAATGCAAAATACCTGATTGCCTTTATTATTATTCTGAATTTTTTGGCTAAAATCCTTCTTCTGGCAGTAATGGGTCCGGGGTCACCCCCTGTAGACGATGGCGTGGATTACTATGAAATAGCGAAGAACCTTGCGGGCTCTCTGGAGTTTTCCGGCGTGTTCGGCATAACTTCCGCAAGAGCTCCCATGTACCCCTTTTTCCTCGGGCTTTTATTTGCCCTTTCAGGTGGTAATATAACAGCTATCCGCATATTGCAGATACTTTTATCCCTGCTGATTTTTCCTTTATTATACCGGTTTTTAAAAAAAATAGGTACAGGAAAACAGGTTGCAATAACCGCGCTTGGGCTGTATGCCCTCTACCCTGCTTTCATTTACCTGCCCTACAGGCTCCTGACAGAAAATCTGTTTATACTGCTTCTGATGCTTTTTTCCCTGGTATTTATCAGGTACAGAAACATTAAGGACTGCATTTTCTGCGGAGTCCTTTCAGGGCTTCTTGCCCTGACAAGGCCCATGTTTCTTTTGTACCCCTTCTTTTCTCTGGTTTATCTGTTTTTTCACAGGGAAAAAAGTCTGAGACGTACTGTCAGAGATTTTTCCATAATATCAGTTTTCATGCTTGTCACCATAATGCCCTGGACCATAAGGAACTATAAGCTTTGGGGAGGTTTCTGCCTCATAACCACAAACAGCGGGAATACTATAATGATTAACAATAATGATTTTCTATTTGACATAAAAGGCCCCGCTCCCCAGAACAGGGTTTTCAGGATGGAGAAACTGCACCCGGATTTCATGCCGGGCACTGAGTTATGGGAAAGCATGAACGAGCTTGAAAGGGACAGAGAACTTCAGAAAAGGACTTTTGACTGGATAAGGAACAACCCTGTTTCCTTCATCAGACTCATCCCTGTAAAGCTATGGTCCTTCTGGCACTACAGCCAGAACCCCCAGACCCCCGAGATAAAAAAATCCGTGCAGGATATCGGATCGGCCCTCTCATACCTTGTTCTTCTGCCCTTCATGTTTTACGGTTTTTTGATATCCTTCCGGTTCATGAGATTTCCGGATCAGCTCTATCCCGTATCTCTCCTGGCCCTTTTTCTCTGCACAACCATTATTTTCGGAGGCAGCCTCAGGTTCAGACTCCCCTTTGACCTTTTCCTGATCATATGGGCAAGCATGGGCATATCCCACATCTCATCAATACTGGGAGGTATTTTCCTTGGAAAATTCCGGCGGGAATGAGAAAGAGACACGCATCATTGCTGAAGAGCTTTATAATTATTATAAGGGACATCCGAATATAAATACCGAGTTATGGCTTGAACTGCTTCTTTTAGAGCTTTCCAGGTCCCTTATGATGACAAGGCATGATATCGAGAATCTTCTGGAAGATATTATCAGGAAGGAAAAGAACCTGAGCCCGGAAAACCTCACCCCATCTGATAAAAAGGAACTGTTCCGCGAAATATCTGAATGGCTTGTTGCTGAAGGTATCCTCAAAATGGTTAAAAGCTATGAAAACAGAATTGCATATGGAATACAGGAAGGTTTTCTCATAAGAATTAATGAGATAATTAAAGTCAGCGTTATTAAGGAGCTGGGCAATATTCCCAGGTTTGAGGATATGGAAGGATTGAAAAATTATCTCGTTGATAATTACCTTATCGACACATCATGCCTTGTAGGAAGCGGAAAAAGAATGAATGTCTATAATTTTATACCCCTTAGCTACCCCCTTCCCTTTCCCCGTGAAGATAGTCTTACAAAGGCCATAAATTTCAAATACCATGACAAATTCCTTGTAATCAGGGTAATGAACAACATTTACAGGGAATTTTTGAGCGATAAACTGGAAAAATCAGAGCATGGATCCATTGAAGATTTCAATGCCATGAATCCCTTTTTCACCTATAAAACCTCCGATCACCCGTCTGAGCAGATCAATAAGGCAAAAATGGCAAGAAGCATGATAAAAAGCGGACTGCTTCTCAAAGAACACCTTAAGGGAAAATCCATTCAGAAAAAATCCTTCAGTTTCATACCTCCCCTCATGATTCTTAAGGTAAAGCTTCAGAATTCAAATACCCCGGAATATGTTACAATACAGCAGAAGGTATTAAAAAGGGGTGAAATAAGCCTGTTTGACAGCAATTTCATATCGGACCTGGCATCATCAAAAAGCTTCCGGTATAAAGTACTTGGTTTTATCAGGGCAATAAAGAGGCTTTTTGCGTTTAAGGGCCTTATGCCTGATCTGATAGGCAGCGGGAATATTCTGTATAATGAGTTTAAAAACATATACCTTGTGGATATAAACAATGTATGCAGAGAGCCTGATTTTCCTGCTCTGGCCACGATTCTCCTTATGCGGGACATAAAGATGGCACTGATGGAAAGCCTTGGGTTTTCAATTCTAAGAAAAATGAATATCGGGGACCTTCAAAGGAAAGTATTGGAGAGGAAAGCTGATTCCGGTCTTTTAAAAGATTTTTTTGACAGCTGCCAGGAATTGAACAGAAAGCTGCCCCTGACCCCGGAAATTGCTGATGCCCTTATGGATTTTGACAGCTACCAGGATGAGACCCTGCTGTCCTTCCTGAAATCCGTAAGATTCCTTGATGACCTGAATGAACCGGTATTCCTTCACAATATGGATAAGCTGTTTCATATTGAAAGGCTAATTCACCGGTATAGAAAAGGCGGTCCTGAATCGCTTCTGAAGGATGACCCCTTTTATGATATCCTGGACTATAAAAAAGGGGTATGGGAAAAGAAGTCAACCTATTGCCTGAAAGATATCCTGGAAAACAAAAAGAAGGGGTGCTCCAACTGGATATCCTTCTATACCATGGGTTTCTACAGCAGTTTTGTATCCAGCCGGCAAACCGGCGGTTTGTAGATTATTTATTCATCCCTTCAGCCTGTATAGAATATATCTGCCGTAATCCTTGAGCTTTATTATAAACTCATCTGTGTCAAAGAGCGGATATCCGAAAAAGAACATAATCCTGGGAACCCAGCGGAAGCCCTTTTTCGTAAAGAGCTTCATAAGGGGCAGAAATGTTCCGGGAAGAATAGAAAATATAGGTATAAGCTGTTTTATGGCATTTGCCTCCTTTTTATAGGGGTGATTAAGGATAGATATCCTGTTCCATGTATTAAAGCCCTTTTTACCCATCATAACACTCTGAAATCCTTCATTGTCAAGATATCCCATTTTTATTGACTCTTCCGTAAGCTTCACCCCGGGAAAGGGATAAAAATTAAAGGATGCTGTATTATCAGGCTTCAAAGATTTATTGAGGCTCACAGTTTGCCACATCTCACCCACAGTCTCGGTGGGGACTGCAAAAATAAGCTCGGTAAGCAGTTTGATGCCTGTTTTGCGTACCATTTCAGCAGCATTTAATATCTCCTCATTCTCCATCCTCCTGCCCATGATGCCTTCGCGTATCCTGGCGCTTCCCGACTGCACACCCATGGACACAGACCTGCATCCACTCTCTTTAAGCATCCTGAGTGTTTCCAGATCAATGCTCTGGGGCGATATATTGCACTGGAAGGGAATATTTATCCTGGTGCTGTATTCTTGACAGAAATCTTCCAGCCACTTTTTATTTACAGTAAAAACATCATCATAAAACCTTATCTTTTTTAGGCCATATTTTCCCCTGAAATAAAGAAGCTCTTCGATGACATTCTCCACACTTCTTCTCCTGACCATGGGCTGTCCGCTGTAAAGCCGGTGATAAAGCTCATTTATGCAGTAGGTACATTTGTAGGGACAGCCCCTGGATGTCATTATGGTATAGCGGGTAGAAAATACCCTTTCCCTGTAATAAAGGTCCTTGTCAGGGAAAGGGAGTGCATCCAGATCCCGTATAAGAGGGGCGGGATCATTCCTAATAATATTATCTCCATTTTTATGCCAGATATTAGGTATATCAAATCCCCTTTCCTTTTTAACAGCTTTAACAAGTTCATAAAGGGAATGCTCCCCTTCCCCTACGCAGATATAATCAAAGCATCCAAGCTCAAATACCTTTTCCTGGAGTGTAGTGGCATGTACTCCCCCCAAAACAGTGGGTATTTTAAAATTCTTTTTTGCATAATCAGCCAGCTCCCGGATTGATGCAAAGGTAAGGGTAACACTGGTAAATGCAATAATATCGGGCTCAAAATCTATGATTGAGCTCCTGAACCTTTTAAGGAGCTTATTATTTTTAGCGGTTCTGATAAAAAATATATCATCGAATCCCGGGTCAAAAAAAAGCCTTGTTTCAATTCCCCTGCTCTTAAGATAGGAAGAGAGGTATTCAATCCCCAGATTTTCCTCACCCCTTGAAACAAGCAATACTTTGCCATATTCAATCCTATTCATCTCTTTTTTCCCTTACAAGATTCTTAATACATTTAATAATTTTGCCGGTTCTGCTTAAGAGTTCCGGTGAAATACCAAGTTTTACCGCCGTATTTTTCGGCTGAATTCCAATAAAGCGTATATCCCTGCCGGGATAGAGCTCCAGGCCAATGCTGACAGCATCAGCCACTGAGAAGCTGTGCAGAAAGCGCAGATGGTCTTTGTTATGCTTAATACCTTCATAATCCATTATCTCATAATCTCCTGGATTTCTATTCATCATCGCACAATCAATGATTATAACCCTTTCGGATTTTTCAATAATACTTATTATGGAAAAGGGATCCTGTCCAGCATTATAAAGCTTTATACCCCCATCATCTGCAAAATCCCTGTCTTTTTCCAGCAGAGAAACAATAAATCCTCCTATTGCATCATCGCCCCTGAGTTCATTTCCTATGCCTACTATTGAGGTACATCCCTCATCCATAAAATCTGTTTCCCTCTTTAAGAACAGTCAGGCTAATATATAATAATCCTCCAATTTTATCAAGAGTATAAATAAGGATTATATTTTTCAAATAGATATTCACATTTGCTTTTAATTATGCTAATGTAAATGCATGAATAAAAAAAAGGAGGAAAAATATGGCTGCACAAGGCAAACAGGAAGGTAAACACACAGACTTTCTGGGTATGCTGAGAATAGCCCTTTTCATAACTGTTCTCATCATACTGGTGGCTGTTATACTGTTTAATATGTTTTTTGTATACATACAGCCCTATGAAAACGGTGTGCTTGTGGTGAAGGTCCCGATTATAAGATCGAGGGGGGTCAAGGAAAAGGTATACACACCCGGTCTTCATTTCGTTCTTCCCTTTAATCTTGAAAACATGCACAGGTTCAACAAGAAATCCCAGGTTCTTGAGCTTACGGAATACCCCACCCAGAACCCCTATGCTCTCTTTCTGAATGCCGCCAATATACAGACATCAGACGGCTTCTTTGTTACGGTGGATGTTTCGGTGGTATATAAGATAGAGGACCCCTACAAGATTTTTACAAACCTCGGGCCGGGAGATAACTATATAACCCAGGGGCTCCTCCCTAAGGTTGAACCCATACTAAAGGAATCCTTCGGAAAACTGAATACTGAAGAGTTCTACATCTCCCCCAAGAGGGTGGCCCAGTCCCTGGAGGCAAGGGATAATCTAAACAAGGACCTCAACCCTTTCGGAATCAAAATTGAGCATATCCTGGTAAGGTATTTCAAGTATTCCGATGAAATACAAAGGAACATAGAGGAAAAGAAACTCATGGACCAGCTTGTCTTTAAGAACCAGTCCGAAGCCAAAGCATCTGCTGAAGCTGCGGAAGTCAGGAAAAGCCGTGAGGAGGGAGAAGCCCAGTACAGAATCAGGCTTGAGGAAGGCAAGGCTTATGTCCAGAAAAGAAATGCCGAAAAAGACCTTTATGTCAGGACAAAGAAAGCAGAAGCCAATCTCCTTGTTGCCCTTGCTGAAGCAAAGAAAACAAGGCTGAAAAACGATGCCTTAATGGCATCCATTGCCGGTTCAAACAATCTTGTAGGGCTTGATCTTGCAGGGCTTCTGGCAAATATTGACGTGATCGTGCTTCCCTCAGACGGAGCCAACGGGGTAAATCCCCTGGATATAGACTCCGTACTGAGGATGCTTGAAGTAAGAGGAGGTAGATAGTCATGGTATCAGGTGTAAAATGGATTATAACAATCATTCTTATAGCCATACTGGCAGTAATTCTTCTATATCCCCACAGGACCGGAAACACAGAGATAGGAGTCAGAACTGTCAAATTCGGAATATTTGGGAAAAAAGGCGTAGTGGACAAGGTCTATGAACCTGCATCCATATATTTCTTCCCTGCTGTATTCAATGACTGGCATGTCTTTGACAAGAGGATACTCAACCTGGAAATGACCTTCTCCGGTGAATCAGCAGACAGAAGACAAAGAGACGACCTTCTCTTCAAAACCATTGACGGAAATGACATATCCCTTGATGTAATTTTGACATACAGGATAATTCCGGAAAAGGCCCCATATATCCTTCAGAATGTTGCAGCAGACATGGAAGAGCTGAAGGATAATATAGTAAGGACTATAGGCCGAAGTAAGCCCAGGGATATATTCGGCGAGCTCACCACGGAAGAGTTTTATGAATCAGAAAACAGGGAGGCAAAAGCGGTTGATGCAAAAGATATCCTGAACAATATACTCAATGAATACGGTGTACATGTAGAGAGGGTCTCTACCAGGGACTACCGTTTCAGCCCTGATTATACCAAGGCCATAGAAGACAAGAAAATTGCCGATCAGATGGTTGAAAAAAACAGGTCGGAAAGGAATGCCGTGG
>CAYSKJ010000070.1:0-5748 GCA_964431655.1 uncultured bacterium
TATTGAGATAAATCTTGATATGAAATTAGAAGCCGGTTTTGCTTATGAGATATCCGGCATGGATGAAATGGCTTCAGAGGATTATTTTATTGCAGGCAGCGGTCCTTTAACCGAAGAACATGATGAAAAAGCAGGCATAAACAGGATAAGGAAGGTCTTTTCTATCATACCGAAAAAACAGGGATCGGTTACCATACCCCCCATGAGAATTGAATACTGGAATCAGGATGAACCGGAAAAGAAAAGTATACTCCTTACCAAGAACATCGAGCTTAATGTTATGTCTAACCTGGGGCAGGAAGATGATGCACCCCGGCCGGTTACAGATCCTTACAGGCTTACCCGCTCCTATTTTTATCTGCTGTACTTTCTGGCAGGGGTAATTGCCCTGGCCCTTACTGCTTACCTGGTTCTGCGCCGTAAGGCAAAAGGACCGGAAATAATAGTGGAGAAAGAACCCTGCGGTGATATTGCCCTTAAGAGGCTCAGGATGCTTCTGGAAAGCGGCCTGCTGGAAAAGGGGCATGCCAAAATGTTCCTCTTCGGCCTGACGGGAATTATCAAGCAATATCTGGCCAGGGCCTACGAAATAAAGGCTGAGGATATGACAGCCAGGGAAATAGCCATCTCCTTAAAGCAGACATCAATAAAAAACGAGCTTTATGATGAAATTACCGGCTGTTTCATGGAATGCGACCTTTACAAGTTTTCGGAGGCAGTTCTGAACCGGACAAGGGCAAAAGAGCTGTATGACACCTGCTGTGATTTTGTGGAAAAGGACAGCTTAAGCCGGAAAGCAGGCATTATATACCAGGAAAACAAAAAGGAGGAATAGGTGTTTCGCTATCCCTGGGTACTGACTCTTATCATTTTTTTCTTTCTATATATATACATTCTCCTCAAGAAAAGGATAAGCAGGGAAGCCCTGATTTTCACAGTTTCTGAAAGCTGGAAAAAACTCCCCAGGACTCCGTCCTACTATTTATACCGTGCAGTAGGTTATATGCCCTTTGCTGCGGCCTTTCTGCTTATAATTGCCCTTGCAGGCCCGCAAAAGGGTTATGAGGAAAGGGAGCTTTACACAGAAACCAGGGATATCATGATAGCCCTTGATGCATCAGGTTCCATGGCTGCCATGGATTTTAACCCTAACCGGCTGGAAAAGGCCAAGGAGGTAGTCAAGGATTTTATAGCCAGCCGTCCTGATGACCGCATAGGCCTGGTGGTTTTTGCCGGCAGGGCTTTTACTCACTGTCCTCTTACCCTTGACCACAGGATACTGAAAAATTATCTTGATAATGTTCATTTAAAGATGATTGAAGACGGAACAGCCATAGGAAATGCCCTGGCGACCTGCGTAAGCCGGCTTAAAGACAGCGAGGCGAAGACAAAAATTATAATACTCCTTACAGATGGCGCCAATAACAGGGGGAACATATCACCTCAGGCCGGAGCTGAAATGGCTGAAAGCCACAATATTAAGATCTATGCCCTGGGAGTCGGCTCAGAGGGCTCAGTAAAATTTCCTGTGGACAACCCCATGCTGGGAAGGCAGTACGTCTATACAGAAATAAATATTGATGAAGCTTTGCTCAAAGAAATTGCAGGCAAGACCCAGGGGAAATACTATTATGTCAGGGATGAAGACATGCTGAAAAAGGTATTTGAGCAGATTGACACGGAGGAGAAAACCCTGGTCCACTCCACTCAGTATACCGTTTTTACGGATAAAAGCAGGCCTTTCAGGCTTACGGCCATGGTTCTTCTTGTCTTATATGCTTTTCTGAGCCTGCTTTATTTCAGTGATATACCATAGGTGGTTTTTATGGATTTTCTTAACAGATATTTTCAGTATCCGGATTTGCTATGGCTTATGCTTGCGGTGCCTGCACTTTTATTTCTCTGCCTCCTTCATGCCCGAAGAAAGCGCCGGAGGCTTGCAGAGTTCGCAAGCATCAACTACAGCAGGATTATAATGGCGCCTGGCAGGACATTTTCTGCCCTCAGGCGTATTTCATTGCTTTTAGCGGTCTTATTCATTATTATATCGGCTGCGGGGCCCAGGTATGGCATAAAAGAAAGAAAACACCAGCTTAAGGGCCTTGACATAGTAATGGCGGTAGATGTGTCAAAAAGCATGAATGCCATAGATATCAAGCCTTCAAGGCTTAAAAAGACGAGAATGCTTGTGGATGACCTGCTGAAAAGGCTGTCGGGCAACAGGACCGGACTGGTAGCCTTCAGCGGGACAGCTTATGTCCAGTCCCCCCTTACGGCGGATTATTCAGCGGTCACCATGTTCCTTGATGTTCTGGGGACAGACCTCATTCCTCTGGGAGGCACCGATATCGAGCAGGCTTTGGATAAAGCCCTCTCCCTGTTTATAATAGATGAAACCAAATACAAGGTAATAGTGTTATTTACTGATGGACAGGAAACTGCTGGAAATTCAGGGAATGTGATCAAAAAGATGAAAGAGCAGGGCATAAGGCTTTTTATTATAGGTATGGCGGGAAGTGATCCGGTTCCTGTTCCCATATTTGAGGATGGGCATATAAAGGATTACCAGAGGGATGAGAAGGGTGATATAGTCCAGACATTCCTTGTCGATGAACCTCTTAGAAAACTGGCAGGGGAAACCGGGGGCTCTTTCTACAGGGTGGCTGATTATGGCAGGATTGATGAAAAAATAGCGGGGGAAATCAAGGATATGGAAAAGAAGGATTTTGAGCAAATAGTTACCAGCGACCTTATAGACCAGAGCCCGGTATTTACGGCCATAGCCTTTATATTTCTGCTTGCCTTCATTATCCTTTCCTACAGAACCTTAAGGAGGCAGAGCTTTGACTACAGGTAGGAGATACATGTTTATCTGCCTGTTTATGGTTATGATCTGGGTTTTTTCCAGCGGATTTACCAGCCGTAACAGGCAGGCTGAAATGAATGATAAAGCCAATGAGCTTTACGACGCCGGAGAGCTTGAAAAAGCCCTTACTTCATATACCAGAGCTCTGAACGAATCCTGGGAAAAAACCAGGCCTCTTCTGCATATGAATATCGGCAATGTTTTTTTTAAACAGGGGGATTATGACAAGGCTCTTGCGGAGTATCTTCTTTCCGGCTCACTGACCGGGGATGAATCCATAAAGGCCAGGAGCTTTTATAATTCAGGCAATGCGTATTTTCAGAAGGAGCAGTATGACAAGGCCGTTGAGGCATATATCGAGTCTTTGAAAATGAACCCGGATAATGAGGATGCGAAGCATAATCTTGAACTGAGCCTCAGGATGATCCAGGAGCAGGAAAATAAGCAGGAACAGCAGGAGCAGGAAAACAATGACAATAAAGACAATACTGATACAGATGATAAACGGCAGGATAAAACGGACAGCCCGGACAGCAGACAGCCTGATAATGCAGGAGAGCAGGACCAGGAGGAGAGCCAGCCTGACATGGCTGAAGCAGAGATAGAAAGGCTTCTGGATCTTATAGAGGATGAGGACAGGGAAACTCAGGAAGAACGTATCAGAGCAGCTATTATGAAGGATATTCCTCAAGGCAGGACGGATGTTGAACAGGATTGGTAGATTTCTAACTGTTTTTCTGCTGGTTTTTTTCTGCAGGCACGCATTCTGCAGTGAAATATTTGTGGAGGCAAATGTTTCCCAGGATACCGTAGGGATAGAAGATAACTTTATATACAGCGTCAAGGTGGAAAGCGGGGATAATGCCACGGATTTTAACATTATCACACCCTCATTTGAGAAATTTGATCTTGTCTCCACATCAAAATCCACAAGCCTTTCCATTATAAACGGTGAAGTTACCCGGGGAACCATATACAACTATATACTGAAAGCCAGGGAGACCGGAGTCTTTACCATTGATGAGAGCAGTCTGGAATATTCAGGCAAATCCTATAAAACCAGGCCTGTCAGGGTTACCGTAAAGGAAGGCAGTCTGGCCAAAAGCCCCGGAGGCAGGCAAAGCCCTTTTTTCTCCCCTGACCCCTTTGAATCCCTCTTTGAAAGAAGGCCGGAAACCAGGAGAAGGGCTATAAGCAAGGAAGACGGATTCGTTGAACTTAGTGTCAGCAATGAGAACCCCTATATCTATGAGCAGGTAGTTCTGACCGTGTCCTTTTATAAAAAACCTGACCTCGTTGGCGAGGCATCCCTTAATCCTGTCCAGATACCCGATGCCTGGATGGAAGAGGTTGATCCGGATTCCTATCAGGATGCCGGATATACCATGAAAAACAACCAGAGATATGCTCTTTATAAGATACATTATGTTTTTTACCCTACAAAATCCGGGGAGCTGGTAATACCCGGAGCCAAAATAAATTTTACGCCTGTCTCTTTTTTCAGTGCAAGCCCTGCGAGCTTTGAATCCGGGAACAGGGTGCTGAATGTTAAACCTCTCCCGGAAGGCAGGATGCTCCCCGTGGGCAAATTTTCCCTGGATATATCCCTGGAGGAAAAGGATGAGTATTTCCAGAACCAGCCCTTTACATTGAAGGTATTGATAAAGGGTACCGGAAGGCTAAGGGAAAACGATATACGGATTGATGATATGGACGGTAAGTTTGAGATTTATCCGCCCAGGAGGAGTGTGAAAAATCAATTTCAGGACAGACAGCTCACGATATCTACAGAGGCTGAATATGTTGTCATACCCCGGGAATCTGGAAATATCCCCATTCCGGAGGTACTGCTGGAGTACTTTGATCCTGCTGACAGGTCATTAAAGCGCATTTCATCCAGGGAGCTGAAGCTCGATTTCCTGCCGTCCCGGGCTAAAGATCATCAATCGGGCTATACCTATCATGATGTAAAGAAGGAAAAAGGTGATATTCACTACCTTATGCAGTTCAATCCCCGTTCCGACCTGCCCCTTTCCGGAATCTTCCCCCGGATTGTGCTTTATCTTCTGGCGGTCTCTGCCCTGATCTCTGCAGTAGCCGGCATCCTGAGAAACAAGGCATCCTGCTCCAGGGCGGTTCATACGAGAAAAGCAAGGCAGAAGGCTATAAAAGGAATCAAAAAAACAGATGTTCACGGAGATAAAAGGAAATCTGCAAAAAATATGCTTGGGATCCTTTACAGCTATATAGACAGGGGATATAATATTCAGGCCAGTTCCCTTACCCGGGAAGAGATCAGGGCCAGACTCCGGGAAGCCTGCCTTGATCCGGCGGTAAGCAACGGGGTTACAGACATCATGGAGTATCTCAGCAATATTGCATATAATCCAGGGTATCAGCAGGATGCTGATATAGAACCGGTAAGGAAAAAAATACAGGAGATGCTGAACAAAAAAGAGATATGAAACAGAAAATCTTTTTAACACTCCTGCTTATGATTTCCTGGTTTATGTCTGCAGGAAGCCAGTACCAGGAAGATTTCACGAGGGCGGAGGATGCATATAAACAGCAGGACTACCATGAGTCCGCCCGGGTATACCAGGGTTTGCTGGATAAAGGATACCGCTCCTTTGAGCTGTTTTACAATCTGGGATGCGCATATTTCAAGATGGGCGAGCCGGGAATGTCAAGGGCATTTTTTATTATAGCAGACATGTATAAGCCCCGAAACCATGATAACAGGCATAACCTTGAGATAGTTGAAGCCAGCCTGAAGGACAGGTTTGAGGGGGGGGGCGGTTTTTTTCTTTCCGATTTATATGCTGGATTGGTAAGGTCTTTTAACAAAAGAACAAGGAAAATTATGGTTTTTTCTCTGATAT
>CAYSKJ010000070.1:5758-15463 GCA_964431655.1 uncultured bacterium
CTCAGCCTATTTCCTTTTTTTGAACCTGAGGCTTCGGGCAGTTGGAATTGCTGCGGTAATTCTGCTTATTACCCTTATACTTGTCTTTCCTTTTTACCGGTCATCTTCAAGGTTTTACCATGAGCCTGGCCTGGGCGTGATTATCAATGAATCCACCCCTGTAAGAAACGGGCCGGACAGCAGTATGGTATCCCTGACATCCCTTAATGATGGTACCCTCGTAAGGATATCAGAAAAAAGAGGGGATTTCTACCGCGTTATTCTGCCCAACGGTATCGTAGGCTGGATAGAGGGTGACCGTATGTTTCTGATTACCGCTGAATACTTTAAGTGAGGTATTTAAGATGAAATACGGAGAAAATGCGATCAAAGAGGCTGAGCTGGAAAGATGGGAGAACAATTTTCCCGGCAGGGATTACAGAATTGAACTGTGTTATCCTGAATTCACCTGCAAATGTCCGCGATCCGGATACCCGGATTTTGCAGTTATAAAGATACACTATGTGCCTGACCGGTATGTGGCGGAGCTTAAATCCTTAAAGCTCTTCCTGAACAGTTTCAGGGACAAAAGCATTTCGCATGAGGATTCAATAAACACTATCTATGAGAGCCTGCATAAACTGTTAGAACCCCGTTTTCTTGAGGTTGTCGGAGATTTCAACCCCAGGGGAAATTTAAAGACTGTGATCAGAGTAAGCACTGACTGATATATTAGCAAAAACTGCTGTCTATAAATCAAGTATTGATATCCTGTCCCTTCTGTATTCTGTATAAGTTTTTTTTTGATATTTATTTAAAAATCTATAGTATCATGAATTAATTTATATAAATTAAAAAAAGGAGACATATCAATGGCATGTTATAATATAATGGCTGTGCTTATAAACCACAGATCCAGAAAAGCTAATGAGGTCCAGGAGGTTCTTACCAGATTTGGATGTCATATAAAAATGAGACTTGGGCTTCATGAGGCTGAGAATTTCTGCAGTGAGGAAGGCCTTGTAATACTGCAGTTATGCGGAGAAAAATCCGAGCTGGAATCCCTCAAAAATGAACTCAATTCCATAAAGGATGTAAAAGCTGAATATATGGAGCTCAAAGGATAGGAATTATCATTGGAAAATAATACAACCATACCCCTGGACCGCCTGAAGGAGCTCCTTGATGCCAGGATTCTGACAAATTTATGCCCCCCTGATTTTCATATAGACCATGTCATATGTTCGGAATTGCTGAGCGATATTCTTGCCTATGCAAGGAATGTCGAAAACACGGCGCTGATTACAGCCCTTACCAATACCCAGGTACTTCGAACAGCTGAGATGGTCGACATAAAATGTATCGTTTTTGCAAGAAATAAACCTATACACCAGAGTATTATTGATATTGCCGATGAAATCGGAATAGTGCTGGTATCCTGCCCTTTGTCCATATTTCATGCTGCAGGCAGGATTTACAGAGAACTTAAACCGGAAGGTACATGGAAATAAACAGAAAGTATAATATTGAGGGGGGTAATTTTGCAGATGCAGGCTATGCCTCCAGTGATATCAGGAAGGTTATTAAACAGCTGGGGCTTCCCCCCGCGATAATTAAGAAGATAGCCATAGCTGTTTATGAAGCGGAGATAAATGTTGTTGCCCACGCATACAGGGGGGTTATGAGTGTAACTATAGACAGAGATAAGTGCCAGGTTATCGTTGATGATGAGGGTCCGGGAATACCGGATATTGATGAGGCTATGAAGGAAGGTTTTTCTACTGCATCTGAAAAGGTCAGGGAGATGGGTTTCGGCGCAGGAATGGGTCTGCCTAATATACGTCAGAATGCTGATGATCTGGAGATTGACAGCAAGGTAGATGAAGGAACCAGGCTTAAAATAACAATATTCTTTAATCAGACCAGAGCAGTGTAATAATGGCAAACAATAGATATTTTCATTCTGTCCGACTGAAGGAAGATCAGTGCAAGGGATGCACCCACTGTATCAGGACCTGTCCTACGGAAGCCATAAGGGTTCATGACGGCAAGGCCATAATTTCTGAGGAGAGATGCATAGATTGCGGTGAATGCATAAGGACATGCCCGCATAATGCCAAGTATGTATATACAGACCCTGTTGATATGATAAAGGACTATAGATACAGGGTAGCACTGCCTGCACCGTCCTTCATGGCTCAATTCGACCAGGAGAAGATCGGGATTGACAAGGTTTACAATGCCCTTAACCTGATAGGCTTTCAATATATCTATGAAGTAGCTTCAGCAGCAGCTATAGTCAATGTAGTTACCGAAAAATACCTGGAGACAAGCAAGAAACCCCTTATTTCATCAGCCTGTCCTGCTGTGGTGAGGCTTATACTTACCAAGTTCCCTGAATACCTCGAGTATGTTGCAATGATTGAACCTCCCATGGATGTGGCTGCAAAGATATCCAAGGATATAATATCCAAAAAACTGGGCATTCCTTCCGGGGAAATAGGCGCCTTTTTTATCACACCCTGTCCGGCCAAGGTTACTGCAGTAAAACAGCCGGAAGCAAAGGATTCCAGCCTGGTCGACGGAGTTCTGTCCATGAAGGAAATATATGACCTTGTTATGCAGAAAACCAAAGAGATAAAGGAAGTGAAGCACTATAAGCATGCGGACAGGGCAGGCATCATCTGGGGCGTCCACGAAGGGGAGATTGAAGCCCTGGAAACCCAGAGGAAGGTTGCCATATCGGGTATACACAATGTAATTTCCTTTCTGGAGAACATTGATCAGAAGGAATTCAAAAGATATGATTTCATTGAAGCCCAGGCATGTATTCCCGGATGTGTCGGGGGGGTACTTGCCCCCACGGATAAGTTTGCAGCAAAGATCAGGCTTAAACAGCTTTCCGATTATATTGAAAAAGAGGATATTAATCCTGACAAAATCATAGAGGAATACGGTATGAAATTCTTCCTGGTGGAAAAACAGCTGATGCCGAGAAATATAGACAAGCTGGACCTTGACATTGAACGGGCAATGGAGAAAGCTGAACAGATTGAGGCCCTTGCCGAGGAGTTTCCGGGAATTGACTGCGGGGCCTGCGGATGTCCCACATGCCGGGCTCTGGCAGAAGATATTGTTCAGAATAAAGCCACCAAATACGACTGCATTTTCATCCTTAGGGAAAAATTCAAGGAAATGAACAAGGAATTTGACCTGTTAAACAAGAACAGGAATATAAAATGATTATACCGGCCCGGGGTATTCTATCCTGATGCCTTAAGACTGTCGCCTCTCTCATCAGAAATGACCCTTCCCATTGAAAAGGCCAGTTCTCTAAGCTCCTGGAGAAAATCGGCACTGCTTACTTCAGTCCTTTTCTTATTAGGATATATCTGGTAAAGCGTTCTGTATTTTTCCGGGGTTTCATTGGGCATGATAACGTTTGCACCCCTGGACAGGGCATTTCTTCTGGCTGTCTCTTCATTTACAACCGAAAGGGCTGTGGTGGAGGGGAGATGGGTGTTTTTTGTAACTATTCTTGTCAGCGCTATTACCTTATAGGTAAGTTCCTCCTGAATTCTTGAAATATCCTCAGCAAAAAGACCTGTTTCGGGAATATAAGGACCTGAACCTATCATATCCAGTTCCAGGTCCTTAAACAGCAATATATCATCAGCGATGCTTTTTTTTGTCTGCCCCGGCAGACCGATCATTATGCCCCCTCCTGTCTGAAATCCTATGGATTTTAGCATTTTCAGGCATTTTATACGGTTTGTGAGACTCATTCCGGGATTGAGCCTGCTATACAGAACAGGGTCGGATGTCTCGTGTTTAAGGAGGAAACGGTCTGCTCCTGCATGGAAGTATGCCCTGTATTCTTCCTCCTGTTTTTCTCCTATGGACAGGGTAATGGCAATATTTCCCAGAGATTTTATCCCTCTTATTATTTTTACATAATCCTCTGTGCTGTAAAAAGGGTCCTCTCCGGACTGAAGTACTAAGGTTCTGTAACCCTTCTGGAAAATGGTCTTTGATATCTCTATTATCTCATCGGGGCTTATCCTGAACCGCCGGATTTTCATTGAATTGCGGATTCCGCAGTAAAGGCATCCCTGCCGGCAGTAATTGGAAAATTCAAGTATCGCCCTTAGATGGATAGCATTCCCTGTATAGATTTTTCTTATCTCATCGGCAAAACTGTAAAGCTCTCTTAAAACCCCAGAATCTTCGGATTCCAGAAAATAGAGTATCTTTTCAGTATCAGGTTCATTATAGAGTGATTCCAGTAATCTTTTCTGATCGCTCAAATCCGGTCCCTTACAGGTACAGGTCTTTCTCTCCTGCTTCTATTCTCTTTAAGGCATCAAGGGTTGTTTCTCTCAGTTTTTCAGTGGGAAGGTCCTTCAACGCGGACTGTATAAGCTTTTCACCGGCCATTCTTGTCCTTTCACTGCCATAATAGGTCAGATATTCCTTAAAGGAGGTTATAGCGTTGGGAAGGCAGTACTGCTTTATAAGCCCGGGTTTTGCCAGGTCCATGAAATCCTGGCCGGTCCTTCCAAGCCTGTAGCATCCGGTACAGAAGGAAGGGACATATCCGTTGGTTGCAATGTCGTATATGACTTCATCCAAAGGCCTGTGGTCTCCCAGGGAAAACTGGGCAGCTGATTCATCCTCGGAATATCCCCCCGGGTTTGTCCTTGAACCTGCGCTTATCTGGCTGATGCCCAATTTGAAGCTTGCTCTCCTGGCTTTCTCATCCTCCCTGGTGCTCAGTATAATACCGGTATAGGGTACGGTGATGCGCAGTATGGCAATAATTTTATAGAAATCCTCATCCGTAAGCCGGTATGGCGGATTTTCAGATAATTCTGAACCGGTTGCAGGTTCTATCCGTGGAACGGATATAGTGTGACAGCCAACCCCGAACTTATCCTCAAGATGCCTGATGTGCTGCATTAATGCCATTATTTCAAATCTGTAGTCATAGAGCCCGAAGAGTATTCCTACGCCTACATCATCAATGCCCCCTTCCATAGCCCTGTCCATAGCGGTCAGGTGATAGACATAGTCGGATTTAGGGCCTTTAAGGTGCATATTTTTATAGGTGTCATAATGATAGGTTTCCTGGAAAAGCTGATATGTGCCGATTCCTGCCGCCTTGAGCCTTTTGAAGCTGTCAACGGGGAGAGGTGCAATGTTGATGTTTATCCTTCTTATTTCCCCGTTTTCGGTTTTTGTGCTGTAAATAGTCTCAATTGCCTTTATGCTGTATTCAAGGGCGGACTGCCCGAGGCCTTCCCCTGAAACCAGCAGTATCCTCTTATGTCCCTGGTTTATGAGGATCTTTGTCTCTCTGGCTATTTCTTCGAGGGTAAGCGTCCTTCTTGCAATCTCCTTATTGCTTTTCCTGAATGCACAGTATAGACATTCATTATTGCACAGGTTGGAAACGTAGAGGGGAGCGAACAATACCAGCCTTTTCCCATAAATCTCGTTCTTTATGAAGTTTGCGGTATCAAATATAAGGTCGATCTGTTCGCGGTCTTCAGCGATAAGAAGCCTCTGGGCTTCCTCAAAGCTGATGCCTTGAAGCTCCCTGGCGTGATCGGTGATTTCTCTTATCTCATTTATATCAGGTTTCTTGGATTTATTAAGATAGTTGAATATCTTTTCATGATCAATGAATCCTGTATCCATTTTTTAATTACCTCCCTTTGCTTGTGATTTTCAACTATAAATAATACACCTATGGAATTTTGTTTCAATTAAATAAAGGGATTTATCCAAAATTATTTGTGCTTAATCCAGGATGGTCAAAAACAAAGGGGGGAGCATGCCCCCCCCTTTGTTATTTTAGTTTTTATCAGTGGTGTTTGTGGGTAACTTCCTCCACACAGCACCCTTTTATATTGTCCCTTTTCCAGTAATTGGTGTGAAGAAGCCTGTGGGATGCTTCCCCCAACGGTTTTTCAAGGAACTTTGCATATATTCCGTTGGGACCCATAATGCCCGGATTCTCGTGGGACTGCCTGTATGTGAGCTGTAGATCTTCCTTGTAAAGGCCTTCACCCCTCCTGGCTCTCATGGCCATATCACTGTTATAGGGCTGTCCGCCTCCGCCGACACAGCCTCCGGGGCATGCCATTATCTCAATGAAAGCGTACTCGCTTTTTCCTGTTTCCTTTATCTGCTTCCTTACCTTGTCCAGAAGATTCCTTGCATTGCCAAGGCCGTGGGCCACTGCTACTTTTACCTTGAGGGTCCCCAGGTCTTTTGCAGGTATCTCAAGCTCCGCTTCCTTTATGCCTTGCATACCCCTTACTGCCTTTACATCAAGGTTATCAAGATTATTTCCCGTAAGGAGGTACCATGCTGATCTTATGGCAGCTTCCATAACTCCTCCGGTTGCACCGAATATGGTGCCTGCACCGGTGTACTGACCCATGAGAGGTTCTGCGTCAAGTTCGGGTATATTCTTAAAATCAATGCCTGCTTCTTTTATCATATCGATGAATTCCCTGGTGGTCAGGACATAATCTACATCACGGTAGCCGGAAGAACTCATCTCTGGCCTTCTCGCCTCAAACTTTTTGGCGGTGCAGGGCATTATGGATACGGATACTATTTTTGAAGGGTCAATATTGTGCTCCTTTGCAAAGTAGGTCTTAACCAGAGCACCGAACATCTGCTGGGGTGACTTGCAGGTTGATGTATTGTCTGCAAAATCAGGATAATAGGTCTCCATGAACTTAACCCACCCAGGAGAACATGATGTAATCATCGGCATTGTACCGCCTTTTTTTATCCTTTCCACAAGCTCGGAGCCCTCTTCGATAATGGTGAGGTCAGCTGTGAAGTTTGTGTCAAATACGTGGTCAAAGCCTATTTTTTTAAGGGCAGCATGCATTTTGCCCGGTGTAGCCAGCCCCGGCTCCATGCCGAACTCTTCTGCCAGGGAAACCCTTATAGCCGGGGCTTCCTGTACAACGACAATCTTATCCTTGTCAAAGATTGCATCCCAGACATATTCAATCTCCCTCTTTTCACGCAAGGCCCCTGTCGGGCATACAACGGTGCACTGGCCGCAGTTTACGCAGACGCTGTTACCCATGCCTTCCTTAAAGAAGGTATTGACATTGACATCAAAGCCCCTGTCTGCAAAGTTGATGGCATATACGGTCTGAATCTCATTGCAGGCCACAATACAGCGGCCGCAGGCGATGCATTTTTTCGGATCCCTTATGATGGCAAAACTGCTTTCATCTACCTCTGTTTCTGAATAAACAGCAGGGTATTTATCCATATCCACACCCAGCTGATTGGCCAGGGTCTGAAGCTCGCACTTTCCGTTTGCAACGCAGGTGGGACATACTACCTCATGGTTTGACAGTATCATGGCCATCAGGTCTTTACGCATGTCTCTAAGCTTCTTGGAGTTGGTTGTAATTTTCATACCGTTCTCTGCAGGGGTACAGCATGATCTTTTGGGAGCCGGAGCGCCTGCAACCTCTACTACGCACACTCCGCATGATGCTGTAGGTCTGAGGTCTTTATGGTAGCACAATGTGGGGATATTTATATCGAGTTTCCTGGCAGCCTCTAAAATAGTAGTCCCGGCAGGAACCTCCACTTCTATTTCATCAATATAAAGCTTTACATTAGATGACATTGCTTCCTCCTTTGAGTTTCAGATTTTCTATGTTTTGTTGTTTTGGTTTCAGATACGCGGAATTCTTCCCTGAAGTTTTCAATTGCACTCTTTACCGGCATAATAAGGGACTGGCCCAGGGGGCACAGAGATGTATTGAACATTGTCTCTGATATGCTTATCATATCATCGAGGTCTTTAACAGTTCCCTCTCCGTTTTTTATTGCCTTCATTATTCCCATAAGATGGTGGGTGCCTATTCTGCAGGGGCTGCACTGCCCGCATGATTCATGGGCAAAGAATTCAAGGGTAGAATAAAGGATGTCAAATAAGGATGCATCCTCATCCATTACCAGTATTGCCCCTGACCCGAGGACTGCAGCATTCTCTTTAAGGCTCTCAAAATCCATCCTGACATCCAGCAGTTTATCTGAAAGAAATACCCCTGCTGCTCCTCCTACCAGCGCGGCCTTAAATCTCTTTCCACCTTTGACTCCTCCTCCATAGCTGTTGATTATTTCCCGGAGGGTTGTTCCCATTTCAACCTCAATGAGGCCGGGATACTCTACATTTCCCAGGATGGTAAAAACCTTGGTTCCAGAGCATTTATCCGTACCGAAGCCTTTGAACCATTCGCCTCCCCTGTAGATAATATCCGGAATATTAGCCAGTGTCTCCACATTGTTTACAATAGTAGGCTTGCTCCACAGCCCGGAAAAAACGGGGTAAGGAGGCTTCACCCTTGGGTTTCCCCTGTTACCTTCCAGGGATTCTATGAGGGCTGTTTCCTCTCCGCAGACATAAGCTCCCGCTCCCCTCTTTATCTCCAGCTCGAAGGAGAAATCGGTCCCCAGTATATTTCTGCCGAGAAGGCCATTGGCTTTGGCGTCATCTATGGCTTTCTGAATCCTGCTGATGGACAGTCCATACTCACCCCGGATATAAATGTATCCCTTGCTGGCGCCGGCTGTATATCCTCCGATTATCATGGCTTCGATAAGCTTGTGGGGGTCTCCTTCCAGTATGAGCCGGTCTTTGTATGTCCCGGGCTCGCCTTCGTCAGCATTGCATATGATATATTTCTGGTCGGATTCGCAGTTTTTAGTGCCGTTCCATTTGATCCATGTAGGAAAGCCTGCGCCTCCCCTTCCTCTCAGTCCGCTGATTTTCAGCTCTTCAATGATGTGTTCAGGCTTAAAATTTTCTGAAAGTATTTTTTCCAGGGCACGGTAACCGCCGTTTGCTATAACCTCTTCCAGGTCATAGGGGTTTACTATGTGGCATTTATCCAGGACTATCCTTTTCTGGGTCCTGGAAAAGCAGACACCTTCCGGTATTCTCTGACACGCCCTTGATTTTTCCCCATGGTCATGTTTTATGCTGTCCACAATTCTGCCCTTAATTATATGTTCTTCAACAATCAGGGGGATGTCCTTTTCCTTGACATCATAATAGTATACCTGGTCAGGGTACAGTACCATTATTACTCCGCTTCCTGATATGCCCATGGTTCCGGTCTCAATTACCTTTATTTCAGAAGAGAGATTCCTGTTATAGAGCTCCAGTTCCAGCTTCCTCTTTACATGCAGTACACCAGACTGTATCGTTTCTTCATCAACAGGAATGAGTATATGCATTCTGAATATGTTCATTGCGCCCTCCTCCTTTCTTCAATTATTTCCATGATTCTTTCCGTATTAAGGTTGCCGTATACATCTTCATTAATCATCATTGCCGGTGCAACCCCGCAAACCCCGATGCACGAAGTCATTTCCAGGGTGAAAAGCCCGTCCCCTGTGGTCTGGCCGAAATCAATCTCAAGTATTTTTTTTAATTCTTCTGAAATTGTAGTAGCCCCCATAAGCTGGCAGGGAGGGGACTGACATACCCTTACAATATTTTTGCCTCTTGGCTTCAGGCTGAACATGGTATAAAAGGTAGTTACACTATGCACATAGCTGTAGGGGAGGTCAAGATAATCTGCAACCAGTTCAAGATCATCCTTGGTCAGGTAGTTGAACTCATTGGCGTTCTGGATATCATGAAGCATGTTTATGAGATTATCCTTGGTTTTG
>CAYSKJ010000071.1:0-6438 GCA_964431655.1 uncultured bacterium
CACTGGAAGAGCACATCCCCGAGCTCTTCCCGTATTTTTTCATGGTTCAGTTCTGCCATGGCTTCTATCAGTTCATAGGTTTCCTCAAGTATATAAGCCCGGGTGTCTTCAAGTTTCTGTTTCCTGTCCCAGGGACACCCGTTCTCACTCCGCAGGGTATCTATAAGCTCTGCCAGTCTGCGGAATTCTTCTGCATCCTTCTTTCTGTCTTTCATAATAGGTGCCTTTTAATCCTTTCTGTACAGAGGATAAAGCAGTCTGTCCAGGATAATGGCTGCAGCTGACCTTACGCTGAGATGATTATAACCGTTTACACCATAAATTGGCTCTAAATGGTGGTCAGCCATTTCATAGACTGATTCTGCAAGCCCCCAGCCTGTGCCGAAAAGAATATATACTATCTCCGTGTCTTTTACCAGTCCGCGAATTTTTTCAAAGTCAGCTCTGCGTGGACTATTCCTGGCAGAAGTGGTTACAATATGAATCTTTTTGTCCTTATTCTGCTCAGTGATTATCCCCAGGGAGTCCTCAATGGTTTCAACTACCTGGCTGAAAGCAAGGGCATCCTTCCGCGTAGGGTTATAGTGGGAACCATATCCGGAGACCCAGTGCCTTCTTATCCTCTCTGAAAGCTCAGCCTGGAGCCTTATGGGATTTATGAGGAAATACCTGGAAATATTATAGGTGGCAGCAGTCCTTGAAATATCATGAAGGTCATAATTGGTAATGGTGGTTGCCACCGTATTGCCATTCTTATCCAGCACCGGATAGTGGACAAGGCCTATGTATACGTTCCTGAATTTATTCATTACTTAAAAGATCGGGCCTCCTTTTACGTGTTATAATGAGGCTTTGCTCAGCCCTCCATTTTTCTATTTCCTTATGGTTTCCTGAAATCAGAACATCGGGGACCTTACAGCCCCTGAAATCATAGGGCCTTGTATAATGGGGAAAATCCAGAAGGCTGTTTTCAAAGGATTCATTGTGAAGACTTTCCTCATTGCCCAGAACTCCGGGAATGAATCTTATAAAAGAATCCATAAATACCAGGCCTGCAATCTCACCCCCTGTGAGAATATAATCGCCTATGGAAATCTCCTCATCAATGAGATTGTCTATTATCCTCTGGTCAATTCCCTCATAATGACCACACACAAGGGTCAGGTCATCTTTAAGGGCAAACTCCCTGGCAATTCCAGATTTGAACAGTCTGCCCTTGGGGCTGAAATATATGAAGCAGGATCCTGCGCTTTTTTCTTTGACGGCATTGATGGCATTGTACAGGGGTTCAGGCTTGAAAACCATTCCCGGCCCTCCGCCATATGGCTTATCATCCACTGTCCTGTGCTTGTCAGCTGTATAGTCCCTTAAATCCATAATTTCAAAAAAAATCAGGTGCTTATCCTGAGCCTTCTGAAACATGGAGCACTTAAGGGGGGAATCAAAAAACTCAGGGAAAGCAGTGAGTATTCTAATCTTTTTCATCGGAAAAAAATCTGTGATCAATAATTATGAGCTTGTTTTCCGTGTCAGCTTTCAGTACCCACTCTTTGACAAAGGGGACCAGGTATTCCCGGCCTTTGCTTATAATCGAGAGCATCTCCTGGCAGGAATTTTCAAATACCTCCCCGACAGTACCAAAGTCAGTCCCATTGTCAAGCCTGACCTGCATGCCTATGAGGTCGGCAAAATAATACTCGTCTTCCTTAAGCTTATGGGCTGAAGCCCTTTCCACGGCTAAATAGAACCGGGTTATCTCTTTTACAGCCTCAATACTGTTTATACCCTCAAGATGCATTATGGGCCTGGCCGAATCCCCCTTCATATAATCGACCATAAAGGGATTTCTTTTGTAAAGGCTTTCAGGACTGCTGTTCTTTAACAGGTACACAGGCTTTTGGTCGTAGAAGAACAGGTCTTCAGACATGGAAAATACCCTGAACTCTCCGGACAAACCATGGGATTTTGTTATTTTCCCGATAATTATAAGATCTTTACTCAATTATCTCGAGGGAAATCCTGTTTTTTCCACTGCCGTGAACAGAATTGACAAGGACCCTGATAAAGCTTATCATTGTTCCGTGCTTGCCTATCACTTTTCCAATATCACCGGGGTCAACCATCAGCTGGTAGCTTGTATCTGATGCCCTGATAACCCGCACACTGTCCGGCTTATCCACAATATTTCTTGCAATGTATTCTATAAATTCTTTCAAGGTACAGACTCTGACTCTGGCATTCTTACTGCTCTGCTGTCTCTTTTTTGGCCTTATTATAGAGGTTCTCAGCTGTTTCGGTAGGAATTGCCCCTTTTGCAAGCCATTCCTCATAGAGTTTGCAGTCAAAAACAAGTCTGTTGGGCTGATCATCACTTAAAAGAGGGTCATAATGCCCTATTTTTGCGATATATTTTCCGTCTCTCTTTGTTTTTGAATCCGCTACAACTATCCTGAAAAAGGGCTTCTTTTTCCTGCCAAGTCTCATTAATCTTATCTTTGTTGCCATTCTTGCAAATATTCTCCTTTTGCTATTGTATATATTTCATTATATCCTTCATCTTAGATTTCCTGCCCATGGGCATAAACTTCTTCATCATCTTCCTGGACAATTCAAACTGCTTCAGCAATTTGTTCAGGTCGGCAACGCTTGTACCGCTTCCCTTTGTTATTCTAATTTTTCTGCTTTTGTCAATAATTTTATAGTGATCCCTTTCCTCCGGAGTCATGGACTGTATCATGGCCTCTATCTTCTTCAGCTCCTTTTCTTCAACAGCAAAGTCCTTATCCCTGGTATTCACCATTTTGCTGAGTCCGGGTATCATTTCCATAATTTTGTTCATGGGGCCCAGCTTTTTCATCTGCTGAAGCTGGTCATAAAAATCCTGCAGGGTAAAGCTGGCCTTTTTCAGCTTCTCCTGCATTTTTTTTGCCTGGTTTTCAGAGAAGCTGTCCTCAATCTTCTCTATCAGAGACAGCATATCGCCCATGCCCAGTATTTTGGAGGCCATCCTGTCAGGATGGAATACCTCCATATCATTGAGCTTTTCTCCGGTAGAAACATATTTTATGGGTTTTCCCACCACGCTTTTTATTGAAAGGGCTGCTCCGCCCCTGGCGTCACCGTCTATCTTTGTCAGAATAATGCCTGAAAGATCAAGGGTCTCGTTGAATTGAGAAGCGCTGTTTACTGCATCCTGGCCTGTCATGCTGTCGGCTACATAAAGGATTTCTACGGGGTTAAGAAGCCTTTTCAGATTTTTTAGCTCATCCATAAGCTCCTCGTTTATATGGAGCCTTCCGGCTGTATCAATTATCAGGGTTTCAAAGCCCGAGTCCCTGGCTTCCTGATATGCTTTTTTGCATATATCGGCAGGTTCCATCTTATCGTTGCTGTCATAGACAGGGTTGCTTATGCTTTTTGCCAGGACCTTCAGCTGATGGACGGCCGCAGGCCTGTAGACATCAGCAGGCACAAGGTATGAGGATTTTCCGTTCTTCCTCAGGAAAAGAGCCAGTTTGGCAGCAAAGGTTGTCTTTCCGGCACCCTGAAGACCTACCAGCATTATAACCGAAGGAGGCTCAGTGCTGAATCTAATGGCTTCAGCCTTTTCCCCGAGAACCTTAACCATCTCGGTGTGGATGATCTTTATGAAATGCTGGGAGGGCGAAAGGCTTTCAAGGACCTCTTTTCCGAGTATTTTCTCCCTGACAGAATTTGTAAAATCTTTCACAACCCTGTAATGGACATCAGCTTCAAGAAGGGCAAGCTTTACTTCCCTTATGATCTCCTTAATGTTGGATTCAGAGAACTTTACCTCTCCCCTGACCCTTTTCATTATCTGATTTAATTTATCGGAAAGATTATCAAACATTGTTAAACCTGTTATTTATTGAAAATACCCTTGATAATGTCCAGCAGACCGCTGGTTTTCTTCTTATCCGCTTTTTTGAGCTTGTGCATATACTCTAAAGCCCTTATATTGTCAGGATCCCACTTCAGGGCAAACTCAAACTGCTTCTTAGCCCTGGAGTAAAGCCTGGCATTATAGTAGACTATGCCGAGGTTGGTATAGTAGGAGGGCTGGTAGAATTCCATCTCTATGGCTTTCTCGCAGTATTCCCTGGCTTTATGTATGGTTGAAGCATTGCAGGACAGGCAAAGGCCATAATAGCTCAAATACCTGGGATTATCCCTGTCAAGGTGCAGGGCCGCTTCAAAAAGGCTAAGGGCCTGTTTTATCTCGCCCTTTTTATACCTGAAGACAGCATTCTTGAAGTAAACCTCAGCCGTCTTATTGGTGGGGGCCTGAGTCCTCTGGGCAGCAGGGTCAGCGCCTCCCTCCTGCTCTATTATAAGCTCCCGGTCATAAACCCTTCTTTTGTTCGGGTCCCTTAAAAGCTGATAGGCTTCCGTAATACTTACAAACCGGGCTTCATCCTCCTTGCTGACCTTTTTCCTGACGGTACCGTCGGGATGAAGCTCCTTTACCAGCCTGTAATAGGCTTTCTTTATCTCAACAAGGGTAGCATCTTTTCTTACCCCCAGGATATCATAATAATTCTTTTTTCCCATAATATCGTTATTTTTTCAGTAACTCCTTAAGGTTAATCAATGCCTCTTCATTCTCGGGGTCAATATTCAGGACCATATTGAACTGTTTCCTGGCATTGTCAAAATCATTTTTCATTACATAGACAGCCCCCAGACTGGTCCTTGCCCTTATATAATCGGGATTTATCCTGATGGCATTGCTGAAAGATTCGGCAGCCTCTTCGTATCTTCCCAGTTCTAAAAGTACCTGACCCTTCTTATAGTGATAATCCGGGTATTCGGCCTTAAGCCCGATCGCCTTATTATAGCTTTCCAATGCCAATTCCAGATCACCTTCAACCCAGTGGCTGTCTCCCTGTTTTACAAAGAGAACCCATTCTCTCGGTTTATCTATGGTAATATTTTCCAGCAGGCGGATGGCATTGTCAATATCTCCTTCCCTCACGGTATCAATCGCCTTTTCCAGTTCCTCCAGGTTCTCATAGAGGGATACAAAAACCAGCTCGATGAGGTAATCGACGGTCTCTTCTATCTTATTCTGCTTCAGTCCTATAATACATAGAAACAGCTTGGCTTTAAGGTATTTGTTAGATGCCTTTAGGGCCTTGAGGACATATTCTTCCGCAGAGGCATAATCAGCATCCTGATAATACAGGCGGGCGATTTTGAGGTAAACATCGGCATAATCGTTAAAATCGGCAACCTTCTGGTAATAATGCTTTGCCCTGTCCCTTTCCCCAAGTTTCATCGCATCATCTCCAAGGGCGATATATGCTTCAGTAATGTAGAATTTAGCCAGTTTATGGTCCTGTGATGACGGATCAGGGTCCCTGCTGATAACCTTTTCAAACTCAGCTACGGCACTGGCGTAGTCACAGTTTTCGAAATAAGAAAGACCATCTGAGAGGTAATCCTTGGTCAGAGTTCTTAATATCCTGTTTATAAAACTCATAAATCCATCCTGCACAGTATTTGTAATGGAATCTTATATTATTCCCGCGCCCATGTCAAGATTAAATTGCAGTCTTGAAGGACATATGCGCAATTACCGGCTAAACCTGGCAGAACATCTCCCTGATCCTGGATATTATGTCTGAGGTTGAAAAATTCCCCTTCAGTGGATAGGATATAACCTTGCCCCCGCAGGATTTGACCAGGTCTTCCCCAATTATCCGCCCATGCCCCCAGTCAGCACCCTTTACCAGGTAATCTGGTTTTATTTCTTCTATCAGTTTGTAAGGATCATCTTCGCAGAAGCTCACAAGATAGTCAACAAAGGGATATCCGCCAAGCATAATTATCCGGTGTTCCAGTTTACATACGGGCCTTTTGGGTCCTTTGAGTCTTTTAATGCTCTCGTCAGAATTAAGCCCGACTATAAGTATGTCCGCAAGACTTTTGCAGTAATACAGCAGATCCAGATGCCCCGGGTGCAGAATGTCAAAACAGCCGTTGGTAAAGGATATTCTCAGCTTTTTTTCCTTCAGGCCGGACACAAAATTGACTGTATTGCGGGGCATAATGTATTTGCGCCTGTATATTTCATCACAGAAGGACATGGTATTATACCCTGTCCAGTAGAAAATAAAGCAGGGGCAGCATTATTTCATGATGGCCTATGAAATAGAAACCCCGGGCGCCCAGACCCCCAGGCCGGTTAATAACATTCTGCATCGGCCGGTAATGTGTGTTGAAATCAAAAACAGCCGTGGTAAATCCGCCGAAATCCCTGTCAAGGTTCCGGATCAGGGAAAGGGCTTTTAAGAATACTTCGGGCATAATGACAGCAGAGCCTATATTCAGATATACGCCCCCGTCTTTAATGCTTTTCAGGTTCTCAGTGAACATCCTGAAACCTGCCATACTCACTTTTCCTATATCCTCGCC
>CAYSKJ010000071.1:6448-15161 GCA_964431655.1 uncultured bacterium
TATTATATCTGTACCTATGGCAATATGAAAGCTTACGGGCAAACCCAGGCTGTAGGCCTGGTAGAACAGGCTGTGAGACTTGTATTTGTAGTCATGCTTTTCTATATGCTCGCCGTAAACCTCTGAAAGAGGCCTGTTTGATTCAGCTGCCAGGGAAAAAAGACTGTTCAATATCCTGCAGGTTTCATCAACCATTCCGAATTCACCGTTTTTGAGAGCATTTTCCACATCCTCGGAGGTTTTACCCTCATAAGCTATCTCAAAATCATGAATGAGAGATGCACCGTTGGTTGCAAGAGCTGTAATATAGCCATCCTTCATCATCTGTATGATTATCGGCGAAAGACCGCATTTTATAAGATGCGCCCCGAATCCGGCCACAAAACCCTTTTTCCCTTTAATATCACGTATTATTCGGACAAATTCCTTAAAATTTTTGCCCTGAAGAATGTCAGGCATAAGGTCACAGATGTCATCCCCGATCCTTGAAAAGCCTCCGGTTGAAACCTTGCTGACCCTTTCGCTGATGCTGTATCTTCTGATATTATTTTTCATTTATGACCGCTTCCTCGACAGCCCGGCACAGTATATGCCCGAGCAGGTCATGAACCTCCTGTATCCTCGGTGTATCAGGTGAGTCGACAATTATGCAGTCATCGGAGTAGTCCCGGGCCAACCCGCCGCCCCTGCCGAGAAAGGAAAAACAGTATATACCCATAAACTTTGCTTTTTTTAATGCCCTTACGATGTTTGGAGAATTACCGCTGGTGGAAAGGCAGAGAAGGACATCACCTTTCCTGCCCAGGGCTTCTATCTGTCTTTCAAAGATATTGGCAAAATCATAATCATTGGATATAGAGGTAATATTGGATGTATCAACAGTCAGTGACAAAGCCGGTAAGGCTCTTCTTTCATGCATAAAACGGTTTATAAATTCAGCGGCAATATGCTGTGCCTGGGCAGCACTGCCTCCGTTACCCATGATCATGAGCTTCCCTGCAATGCAGAAGGACTTATAAACCTTCCCGGAAAGATTTGCAAGTTTCTCCTTCCAGCTGTTGAGACCGCTCATTGACTGCAGGAGTTCTATCAGGTCATTTATATCCTTTTCAATCATTTCGTGAAAAATCTGTTCTTCCATGGTTATTTCCCGCTTTTATGAATTTTTTCTGTATTTTTCTATAGCCTGGCTGATGGCATACCGGGGAAGGTCGATACACAGAAAATCATTCTCATCAAACCCAAGGTCCAGCCTCAGGGTATTTTTATCAAGTTTGTCGATTTCCTCGAGACTGAGTCCTCTAACCTTCTCCGATATATAACTGCAGCTTGCTATGATACGCGGACAGCCCTTTACCAGATAGGATACCTCCTTTACCCGGCCTTCTTCAATCCTTAAAAAAAACCTTATTTTATCGGAATCAGACTCATTCTCAGCTTCAAAATCAGCATTATAGTTATCAAGGCTTCCGATATTCCTGGGGTTCTGAAAGTGTTCAAGAAAAAGCTTGTTATATGCCACTGCTGTATCTCCTTAACTGGCCTGTAACCTTTTTTACCGTATCAATAAAGTAACTGATCTGATCATCATCATTGTCAATGCCCGTGGAAACCCTTATAGCCGATCCTGCACACTCGGCATCCATGCCCATGGCATCCAGCACCCTTGAGTACCCTTTCCCGTCCTTTTTATGGGAGGTACAGGCTGACGCTGTGGATACTGCAATACCGTTCAGACTCAGCATTTCCGCCAGAGATTCGCCGTTAATACCTATGAAACTCATGTTGATTATATTAGGCAGGCTTTTCCCGGGATTCTGATTGATATGGAAGCCCTGAATACTGCTCAGCTCATCTATTATCATTTTCTTCCAGGACTTATACCTTTCATTATTGCTTTCCAGGCTCCTGCTTACAATACTTAAAGCCTCAGCCATACCCACAGCGCCGGGAACATTTTCGGTGCCTGAACGGACATTTTTCTCGTGCCCTCCCCCAAAAATAATGGGTAAAGGATGAAGACCCCTCTTTATATAGAGGAAACCCGCTCCCTTAGGTCCGTAAAATTTATGGGATGATGCCGAAAGCATGCCAATACCCAGCGCCTCTGTATCTACCTTCATTTTGCCCACTGCCTGAACCGCATCCGTGTGGAGCACGGCACCGACGCGGTCTGAGATAATTCTTATATCCTCAAGGGGCTGGAGGGAACCCGTTTCATTATTGGCACTCATAACTGAAACAAGAAAAGTGTCATCGTCTATCCTGTCCCGCAGAAAATCCAGATCAACAATGCCGTCCCGGTCCACGGGTATTGTATAAACCCTGTATCCGCATTCCTTGAGAAATGCACAGGGCTCCATGACCGCTTCATGCTCTATTTTGGATAAAAACAGGGTTTTCTTCTGCGATGCCCTGGCCAGGCCCAAAAGGGCTATATTGTTTGCCTCAGTGCCCCCCGATGTAAAAAATATTTCATCAGGCCCGGCACCTATCAGGGAAGCAACAGTATTTCTGGAATCCTCAAGGGCTTTTTTTGCTTCTTTGCCAAAGAAATGCATGCTGGATGCATTTCCGAATTTTTCAGTAAAATAAGGAGCCATAACCTCTGCAACCCTTCTTAAAACCGGCGTCGTTGCAGAATGGTCCAGATAAACCTTCAATCTTTCCTCCCTGTTAAAATAATAATTACTGTATTGCCCCTATAAGAAACAGATAGAAGTTTGAGATATTCCTAACAGAATAATACGGGAAATCACCGAATATTGATTCCTCTTTAAGAACAGCTCCGGAAAAAAGCGCTCTTGCCCTGTCCACGGAGCCTATATTATAGGAGCATATACCGCTGTATAACTCAGGACTGCCATGCATAATGCCCAGGTTTGAATAACTGGATATCATGCTGAAACCCTCTTTTAAGGCCTTTTCATAAAGTCCGAAATGCATATAGCACAGCCCCGTATTAAGATAGTAGATATCTTTGAAAAAGGGCCTTTTTTCATTCCTGAGATTAAAATAGATATTTGCAAGGATAAGATTATAGTTCATATCCCTGTTATAGCCGTATTCCCTGGGAATAAGGGAAACAGGTATCTCCGCGTCCATGGTTTTTGAGTGCCTGCTTATTTTCAGGGACACCTTTTCATCAATCCCCATCCCCGCAAGAAATTCCCTGAAATCCTGCACCTGATTGATTGCACTGCCGTTAACCGAGAGGATGTGGTCGTAGTTTTCCATTCCCAGGCTCTCAGCAGGGCTTCCCGGATATACCCTTACAACTATAAGCCCCTGTTCTCCTGCCGGATTGGAAATCAGGTCCATCCCAAGCCAGTTTTCTGTAAAACTGATATCCTTGTCCATATTTATTATGAAATTATACATGAAGGCTGATTCTTTTGTCGCAAGCCTTATAACAGAGGGCCTGCTATGGGAAAAATGGTAGAAATATACATCAAATTCCCTGTCTATGGACAGAGGATCCAGTATCCCCAAGGCTATTATGTCAAAGTTATATTTGCCATGCAGCATGGAGAGAAAATCACCTGTATCAGCTCCGTAATCTCCGGCAAGGGCCGACTGGAAGAGGCTGCGGTACATCGGGTCATTGCTGAGGGTATCAGAGAAGATATTGTAGTTACGCATCCTTTCAAGAAGCCTGTCAAATTCCTCAATATTGCTGCTGATAAATTTTTCCCCGCTCCGGTCATACAATCCCAGCCAGAGTATTGTAGGTTTGAAGATGATTTCTTCAAACTTCCTGCGGTTTGAATCAATCCTGACTTTTTTTGTCCAGACGCCTCCGCTGTCGTTTACAACCTTTATTATATGCTCACCGAGACAGATATTATCAATAATATTTCTCTGCATGCTGTAAGGCTGGTCATTAATATAAACCCTTGCGCCGGCAATATCTCCCACCAGCTCAATACTGCCTGTACTGCTCTGCATGACTACATCATCAATCCTGTAGTCTTCAGCTGATTCAATATATACCTCCCTTGTCTCAGTTTTGTAGCACATCCTGGAGAAGGTAATCCTTACACTTCCCATGGGGATTTCGTTGATTATAAAAGGATCAGAAAAAGTCCCGGTTTCGGTATATATATAAGGGTTTGCAGGTATGTAGCCTGGAGATGAAGTCGTACCTGCAGGACGTTCCTCAACATATATTTCAACATCCGGAGGGCAGGTCCTTACCTCAAGGGATGCTGAAATTCTCTCCAGGTTTTCTTTAATGCTGATATCCTTATTCACTTCTATATCCCTGATTATTTCCGCATAATTGGGCTTATAAATCTTCAGCTGATACTGCCCGTAGATCAGCCTTTTATCCTTTACAGGGGTGTTTCCAGCGGCTTTTGAACCTATAAATACCTGGGCATTTTCAGGAACTGTGGAGATATTTACCGATGCTGTGCTCTCCCTGCGTATTTTGTCAAAGGTATTTATAATTGTCGATGAGATAATGCTGGAATCAGGCATGTAATCCGGATTGAGCAGTACAATTTTTCTGAATTCACGGCTGGCATCTTCAATCTGCCCCGCATTGTAGTGAGTAATGCCGATATACATGTGGGAATCATGGATGACAGCATCCAGAGCTGTTATTTCATCATCCGGAATCTGCTCATAGATCTGGTTTACATCCTCTATAATCTTATTGAACATCGGGATGCATTCCTGCTGTGATACACTGAAATGAACAGCCTTTGCCCTTGCGAACTCATCCATCACCGCTGAGGTTATGCCGTTTATTTCCTGGCCCGGTATTATAAGCGAAAAAACAAAGCAGATTATTATATAAACATACAGTCTCTTCATAGCTTTTTTCCTCTCATTTAAGCAGGTGAACATTATTGTTGCTCTCAATGACAGCAATGGAACCATCAGGCATAAAACCGATCCTCTGGGGCTTGTCAATATTAAAAAGCCTGAGATTAATATTTGCAATTGGAGCAATATTATAGTCATAAATCCATAGACTGCCGTTTTTATCCAGAACATAGAGATTGCCTATAAAATCTACGGCTATGTCAACAGCCTGCTTTATATCATAGTTTTTGCCGTCAAACTGCTTGGTTGAGACAAACTCTCCGTTTGTCTTTATAACATTGATTGTCTTGAACTTATTGGAGACCAGAAAGACTCTGTCAAAAAGATCTACAGCCATTACTTCATCGCCCACAGCATAACCCCTGAACATATCTGTCAGGAATTTGCCGCTTTTGTCAAAAACTGTCACGCTGTCTGAAGAGCCATCCAGCACATATATATTAAGCTCCTTATCAAAGGAAACAAACTGTATATCCCTGAGCTCACGGCTTCCTTTGGAGAGGCTTAAAAATTCCCCGCCTGCAAATATCCTCCTGCCGTCATTTACAACTATTCTTCCTGAGGGGTCAAACTGAACATTTACAGGGTTTTTGAGGTTACTTACAATGGTTCTCTGATATACAAGATCACGGCTGTAGGCAGTAAGATTCTTCGCCCTGGAATCCAGAAAGTAATATCCGTGGATATCCCCGGTACAGGCAATTACTTTCTTTGATTCACCACTGAGGTTCAGATCATAGGCATAATAGAGGTAATTGGTTTTCTTAGATTTATATTTCAGCATCCTTATAAGATGCATGGAATAAGCCTCAGATCTCAGCAGATCATCCGGCGATTCGGTAAATTCAAGGGATTTGGACAGTGCAATAAGCGCGTTTTCCAGGTCAATCTTTTTGAAATAATACCTTGCAAGAATCCCGTAAGGATCCAGAGTATCCCTTGAACCAACCGCATAAAGATACATCTCCATAAACCATATGGCCCTGTCAATATTCCCTGTTTTTTCAAAAAGCAGGCTTATGTTGTAAAGCGCTCTTTTCCAGTATTGGGAACCGGGATATATATTTATAATCCTCAGGTAATCGGCAATAGATTTATTAACATCGTAATAGCCCAGCCCCTCAAGACCATATACCCCCCCCCGGAGGAAATAGGCTTTGGAGACCGTGTCATCCTCCCGCGAGACATCAATGGTCTTCTGAAGGTATTCAAAGGCCTTATCCGCATCCTTCCTGACCTCAAAATAATATTCCCCGAGCAGAAGTGATGCCCGGCCGGCATAAACCGTACTGCTGTACTTATCTATTATCAGGTTCAGGTCTGGCAGAGCCTGGTCATATTTTCCCAGGGAAAAGAGGCTCTGGGCATTCTGGTAATATCTCTGAGCAACAGCGCTGTCATTGTCTGCAAAGGATAAAAGGGGCAAAAGCATAAAAAGAAGAATTACCAGGGTTTTTCTAATTATTTGCATAAGCATCCTCCGTTATAAAAAGCACATCAGTTAAGGGCAAACATGGGAAGGGTTTTCCTTTCACCCTGAAATATCTCAAAATTACTCTCCTTTTTCTGATTGAACTGCTCCCAGTGAATCATAATATTGTAATTTCCTGCTGCAATTTTATAATTCATTATCGGCGGTTCCTGGTCAAGAAGAATTCCGTTGATATAAACCCTGCATTTGGAAGGGGTTGCCGTTATATCCACAAAGCCATGCCTTGGAGATTCAACAATAACTGTTTCATTCTCCCTGACAAGAAATGATTTTTCCATGTGAAAAAATACATTCTCACCGGTAAGCCGAACATTATACCTTCCCGGCTCAAGCTCAAAAGTTTTCTCTCCCTCAACCCTTCCCCGGTTGCGGCCCTGGATGGAAACACTGACCCTGTAGCTGGATTTTATGGTGATAATGCCCGCCTGGGGCTTTTTTTCGAGGTCAACAATGAGAACGCCCTCTCTGCCAAGGTCATTTCTCTTTAATGTGAGGCTTTTATCCTTGTAGCCTTCCATTTTTATAACTATGGCCAGGCTTTTTTTATCACCGAAATTTATTTCTGCCGGAGCAGATCCCAGGCTTTTGCCGTCCATAAAAACCTCAGCTCCTTCGGGGCTGGTGTTCATGACAGCTTTTACAGCCATTGACTCTGTGTTGAAGTCAAAATAAAGGGCATCCTCCCTTTTTTCCACGCTGACACTGCCGGGAGGCTGAACGCTTATTTCTCCTCCCGTAAGGCTCAAACTGCAGTAATAAGAAAAACTGCCTTTATCTTTGTTCCTTATTTGAATTTCAGCATTCTCAATATCCCTGCTCATATCCAGAAAATATCCGTTTTCTTTCAGGAGAAAAACATTCCCCGCTTCCAGTTCCTGTCCCTCCCCGAGGTTAAAAACCGCCCGCATTTCAGTAATCTCAGGCGCTGTCTCCTTGGTGACAGACCTGGAGGAACCGCTGATAAAATCAAAGAGGGAGGGATTAAAAATCCTGCCCCTGTCTATGAAAAGAACATAGAAAAGGCCGATAAGGATTATGGTAAACAGGGCAAAGAAAAAGTATTTGATTCTATGGCTGTGTTTTTCAAGTTTCTTGATTTCATCTGCATAATCTTCATGAGTCTCATTGCTTTCTGAAACCTCAAAAGAGTCCGGAATCTCAAAATCAACGGCAGGATTTATGAGAACCTCTTCAGGGGTCATCTCCTCCTGGGTATAGACGCTGTTTACAAGCTCACCGATATTTTCCTCGGAAAAATAATAACCCTTTTTCAGGGCATAATCATTTATATCAATTATCAGGTTTTTGGAGTTCTGGTAACGTTCTTCCCGGTTTTTGGAAAGACATTTCATTACAATGGACTCCAGGTCATTGTCAATATAAGGGATAACTTTGGATATGGGAGGAATATCCGCCTGTTTGATCTTGTAAAGAACTGTAAACTGGCTCTCTCCTACAAATAGCCTTTTGGAAGAGAGGAGCTCATAGAATATTATTCCCAGGGAGAATATGTCGCTTCTCTGGTCTATTTCTGTACCCTCTATCAATTCAGGGCTAAGATAGCCTATTTTACCCTTTATTTCTCCCGTTGATGTACTTCCTGTGGGTAATCCCTCTATTTTGGCTATGCCGAAATCCATCAGCTTGACTTCACCCTTATCTGATATCATGATATTGGACGGGGTAACATCCCGGTGAACCAGGTCCAGAGGGTTTCCGTGCATATCCTTTAAGGAATGTATATAGTGGAGGGCCTTGGCAATGTTAAGAACTATTCCGAGGGAAATCTGTATAGGAATGCGCTTCATCCCCTTCTGAAGCTTTTCAATAAGGTCCCTTAAGGTAAAACCGTTGATATACTCCATTATAAGCAGGTATTCATCGCCATACTTCACGAAATCATATACCTTGCATATATTGTTGTGGTTGAGCATGGCGGCAAGCTTTGCTTCCCGTGTGAACATTCTTATAAATCTTGTATCGGCTGAAAACTGGTGGAGTATCTTCTTTATGGCTACGAGCTTTGAAAAGCCTTCGCTTCCCTTTTGCCTGCACAAAAATACATCAGCCATTCCGCCTGTAGCTATATGCTTTATGAGCTGAAACCTCGGGGGCATCAGAATATTGTCATTCATTGGCCATAACCTGCATAATTACCGCTTTAACTGTTATTCTCTATATAATAGAGGGATTCAAAAATCAAGATATATTTATCTAAAATATAGACCAGGAATCAAATTTAATCAATTAAATACCAAAAACATCTCTCCTGGTCACCATGAGGATAAAAGATTATACCGGCGCTTATGGCCGATAACTAAATATTATAAAAATATGTTGTACCAAAATGATAATGTCCCCATTGAGCAAAATAGAAATGTCCCCACA
>CAYSKJ010000072.1:0-15045 GCA_964431655.1 uncultured bacterium
ATGTGGGGACATTTCTATTTTGCTCAATGGGGACATTATCATTTTGGTACAACATCAAAATTAAATAAAAGGTCTTGACAGTATATTTTATATTTTCTTTTAAATTTTGACTTTTTCGTTTATGATACAGCTCAATATTTAAAATAATCGGGAGGATTTTTATGAAACTTGTAGAATGTGTTCCTAATTTCAGTGAAGGAAGGGACAGCGCGAAGATTGAACAGATAATTAAGGAGATAAGGGAAACCAGGAATGTGATGCTTTTGGATGTAGATCCTGGAGAGGCCACCAACAGAACGGTAGTTACCTTCATCGGGCCTCCCGGGGACGCTGTTGAGGCAGCCTTCAGGGCAATTAAAAGGGCATCCCAGGTTATTGACATGAGAACCCATAAGGGAGAACACCCGCGGATGGGCGCAACGGATGTCTGCCCCTTCGTTCCGGTCAGCGAAATGAGTGTCGGGGAGTGCGTCGAGCTTGCTAAAAAACTGGGTGAAAGGGTTGGAAAGGAGCTTTCCATACCTGTATATCTTTATGAATACGCTGCCTCCAAGCCGGACAGGAAATCCCTGTCCAGCATTAGGAAGGGTGAATACGAGGGGTTTGAAGAAAAGATACGGGATGACCACTGGAAGCCGGATTTCGGACCTTCCCTTTTCAATGCCCAGTCTGGATGCACAGCCATTGGGGTAAGGGAGTTTCTGATAGCCTATAATGTCAACCTCAATACCCGGGATAAGAAAAAGGCAAACAGGATTGCCAAAATAATAAGGGAGAGCGGATATACAGATAAAGGGGACAGGGATGAGGACGGAAAACCTGTTCTGGTGCCCGGCAGGCTCCAGGAATGCAGGGCTGTAGGCTGGTATATTGATGAATATAATATGGCCCAGGTGTCCATAAACCTGACCAACTTCAAGATAACACCCATACACCTTGCCTTTGACACGGTTTGCGAAGAAGCGGAAAAACTGGGGTTAAGGGTCACCGGGAGTGAGATAGTCGGACTTGTGCCCAAAGAAGCCATGCTCATGGCAGGCAAGCATTATCTTGAAAAACAGGGCGAGAACACAGGCATTCCTGAAAAGGACATAATTGCTAATGCAGTACAGTCCATGGGACTGAGCGAAGTATCAGAGTTCAACGTACAGGACAAGATTATTGAATATGCCTACAAAAAGGATAAAAAAGGACTTGTGGATATGCAGGTGGATGAATTTTCCGATCTTCTTTCCACCGATGCCCCGGCCCCCGGGGGGGGCAGTGTGGCCGCCCTGAACGGAGCCCTCTCTGCATCCCTGACTGCTATGGTTGCATCCCTTACCCTGGGGAAGAAAAAATACAAAGAGCATGAGGAGCTTATGAAGGAGATTGCCCAGGAGGCCCAGGACCTCAAATATTTTTTCCTGGGTGCCGTGGATGAAGATACCGAGGCTTTTAATGAGATAATGGATGCGTTTTCCCTTCCAAAAAAAACCGATGAAGATAACCAGAAAAGGAATGATGCGATCCAGATGGCTACCAGAAAGGCGACGATGGTCCCTTTCAATGTCCTGGGCAGTACCAAGAGACTTGCAGACCTTGCACTCACCGTGGCGGAAAAAGGGAATAAAAACAGCCTTTCCGATTCTGGTGTTGCCGGCCTTACAGCTCAGTCAGCCTGTACGGGGGCTTATTATAATGTGATGATAAACCTCGGGGGTATTGAGGACCAGGAATTCAAAAAGGATATTTCTGAAAAAGCCTCATTTATCAGGGAACAGGTCCTCTCGGTTACCGGCAGAATAGAAAAAATACTATCAGATGAACTTGGAGAATAAATATAACAAAGGAGTAGACTTGAATGGACAGAAATCAGAAAAAGAATGAAATTATCAGATATTACAATGAAAACAGGGAAAGGTTCAGAGAGAAGCTGGTAAAAATCCTAAAGGAAATGGTAGCCCAGAAGACCATCAATGTAGTTACAGAAAAAATGCCTGAATTTCCATTTTTAAAGCACAGGGGAGAGGAATACAGGGTAGGCGACATTGCAATAAAGGAGCTTGAAAAACTCGGGATCAGATATGAGGTATTTTCAAAACAGAAGGAGAGGCCAAATATTATAGGGCACTATGGTAAAAACACTGCTGAAAAGAGGCTTTTCATAGCATCCCACATGGATATAGTCCCTCCGGGGGATGGCTGGCAGACAGATCCCTTTGATATGAAGTTAACTGGCAATAAGGCATATGGGCGTGGAGTCCTGGATAACAAGGGCCCGCTGGTAAGCTCGATTATCGCCCTGGAGATACTTAAAAATACTGTGGCTGAGAGTGAAATAGAAGGTGATTTTCAGGTAGCCTTCCTGTCTGATGAAGAAGCCCACGAGGAGGTTGACTACGGCATCGGCTATCTGCTGGAGGATAAGCTTATCAATCCAACCTATGCCATCATCCCGGATATCGGAGGCAATATGCTGGAAATAGACATTGCTGAGAAGGGGAGGGTCGTGGCAAAGGTTATTGCCAGGGGTGTTCAGGCCCACGGTTCCACTCCTGAAAGGGGCGACAATGCCATCAACAGGATGGCAAGGTTTCTTACAAAGCTGGAAAATTATACCCTGGAGCACGGCAATGACGAGATACTCGGCATGCCTACAGTTAATACAGGAGAGATCAGGGGAGGGTCAGCCCCTAATATCGTTCCTTCTGTCTGTGAAGCTGTTCTGGATATAAGGCTGGTAAAGGACATGACTCCAGACAAAATAAAAAAAGAGCTGGAGCAACTGCTTTGCGATGAAAAGGATTGGATAGACATAATAATCAGGGGAGGCACCTATCCCCACAGCATAGACCCTGAAAATGAGCTGGTAAAATCAGTTATTGATAACAGCAGAAAATATTTTCATCTGGAACCCAAACCTTTCGGCAGCGGCGGCGGAACCTATGCAAAAAAGCTTAATATGTGCGGTATAAAGGCCATCGGTTTCGGACCGGGAGACGATAATGCCTTTCATATGGCCAATGAATATGTGGAGATAGATCAGTTACTGGATTTTAGTGCACTTATATGCCTGATAGCCCTGGATCTAATATAATTAGCGAGGACTACGGAAGACTGGTTTTCCAGTGGGAGGTGCACCCCTTGAAGAAAAACACCGGAAGGCTTATTCTTTTTTTAATTACTTCTCTGGTGTTTTTCTTATTCCTGATGGAGATAACCAGAAGCCTTATTCTTGCATACCTTGCATTTTTAATTTATTTATTTACATTGAAGTCATTTATATTTAAAACCTATTATAGGCTTTATGAAAAAGGTCTTTGCAAAGTACAGCTCGGATTCAGCGAAAACAGGTCCTATAGTGCTTTCAGGAAAATATTTAACAGCAATGACAGCATCCTGCTTGCCACTGTGGAAAAGTATTCATTTCTTGCAAAGACCCGGGGCATTGAGCTTGTCTTTGAAGACCCGGAGCTTAAGAACAGGGTAGCTGGTTTTTTGGAGGACAGGATTGCAGAAGATAACTGAAGATGAAAGACAGCTGGTGGACAAAATAGCAGATAACATATCCAGAAGACGCCTTTCAGTGCCTGCCATACTTTTTCTCGAGATGACCAAGCCACTTAGCTTCATTGGCTCATCCCTTGTAGCATTTTTTGAGCCTGTGATACAGAGCATAGTTCCCTTCCAGGATATAGAAAGCTTCAGAAAATTTATTGAAGACCGGGAAAATGTTGAATATCTGATCCAGGAAATTGAAAAAAAAGGCTCAATGAAAGGCAAATAAATAATTATTAAAATAATCTGGAGGTCATTTTGTGGAGAGCAATTTACCGGAAAACATTAACTCAATCCTTGCAACGGATTGCGGAAGCACGACAACCAAAGCTATCCTGATTGAAAAGAAAGGTGATGAATACAGGCTTATTGTAAGGGGAGAAGCCCCTACTACGGTTGAGGCGCCTGCCGAGGATGTTACCAAGGGTGTCCTGAATGCCGTCAAAGAGGTTGAGGAGCTTGCAGGAAGAAAGATACTTGACGGGGACAGGATAATGACGCCTATGAAAGACGGCGAGGGCGTGGATATATACATTTCAACATCTTCCGCCGGAGGCGGACTGCAGATGATGGTAGCGGGCGTCGTCAAAAATATGACCGCTGAAAGCGCCGCAAGGGCTGCCCTCGGTGCCGGTGCCATAGTCATGGATACCATAGCATCCAATGACAGGAGGCTCCCCTATGAGCAGATTGAAAGGATCAGGCATCTGAGGCCTGATATGATACTGCTTTCTGGCGGGATTGACGGCGGGACAGTCAAACATGTGGTGGATCTTGCCGAGAGAATAAGGGCTGCAAACCCAAAGCCGAGGCTGGGCATAGGCTTTAAGCTGCCTGTGATCTATGCGGGGAACAGGGATGCCACCGAGGAGATAGAGCATCTATTAAAAGATATCACCTCCCTTGATATTGTTCCAAATATAAGGCCCAGGCTGGAAATTGAGAATCTCCTGCCGGCAAGGGAAAAGATCCATGATCTGTTCATGGAACATGTCATGGCCCAGGCTCCGGGCTACGACAAGCTTATGACCTGGACCGATGTCCCTATAATGCCCACCCCGGGAGCTGTAGGGCTCATTATTCAGACCATTGCTGAGCTTCAGAAGATACAGGCAGTCGGGGTTGACATAGGAGGTGCTACCACTGATGTTTTCAGTGTATTTCAGAATACCTTCAACAGGACGGTCAGTGCAAACCTTGGAATGAGCTATTCCATAAGCAATGTCTTTGCTGAGGCCGGCCTGGATAATGTTATGAGGTGGGTTCCTTTCAATATTAAGGAAAGCGAGCTCAGGAACAGGATAAAAAACAAGATGATAAGACCCACTACCATACCCCAGATGATGCAGGAACTGGTTTTAGAGCAGGCTGTGGCAAAAGAAGCCCTGCGGCTTGCCTTTATCCAGCACAAGGAGTTTGCCGTGGGTTTGAAGGGTGTCCAGAAGCAGAGGACTATATCTGATGCCTTTGACCAGAAGCTTTCAGGTGAAAGCCTGGTTAATATGATGGAGCTAGATCTGCTTGTCGGCTCAGGGGGCGTCCTGTCCCATGCACCCAGGAGGCACCAGTCAGCCCTGATGCTTATTGATGCATTCCTGCCGGAAGGCATAACAATGCTTGCTGTTGACTCCATATTCATGATGCCTCAGCTGGGTGTCCTCTCCACAGTACACAAGGTTGCAGCCATGGAGGTATTTAATAAGGACTGCATGATCAAGCTTGGTTCTTGTGTAGCTCCGGTGGGTAATGCAAAGAGGGAAGGCATGGAAATAATGCAGGTGGAAATGGAGCTTCCCGGAGGTGAAAAGAAGGAATTTGCATTAAAATACGGTGAAATGAAACTTATTCCCCTTGGGGTTGATGAAAAAGCCAGAGTTGTTCTGAAACCGCAGAAGGGTTTTGATGCCGGCGAAGGCAGGAACAAGAAAAGAGAGGCATATGTAGAAGGCGGGGTTGTTGGTGTCATCTTTGACGGAAGGGGCAGGAATCCGCTGAATATTCCCTCCAATGAATCGGATCGGGTCAGGAAACTCTTGGAGTGGATGGATGAGCTGAGGGTATATCCCAAAGACAAGATTCAGAATCTATATTAACAGGAGGAAAAAAATGGGAGAAGCATATACACCCGGACTCAAGGTCACGGGAATGACCATAGTGAAAAAAGAGAGAAGGCTTCCCTTGCTGGGTGATGTTCTGCCCTCAAAGGGAGATAAGGTTAAAGCCGAGGATGTTGTGGCCAAGACAGAACTGCCGGGCCCCATTACTCCGGTTAATGTCGCTAATGTTCTGTCCTGCCTGCCGGGGGATATCCCCGGCCTTTTGAGAAAACAGGCAGGGGACAAAGTCTCAAAGGGAGAAACCATTGCATCCCTGAAGACCTTTTTCGGTTTGTTCACTTCCCTCTGCAAAGCGCCTACTTCCGGCGTAATTGAGGATATCTCAAAGACTACAGGCCAGGTATATATAAGGGGGGACTCCATTCCTGTTGAAGTAAAGGCATATATTGACGGTGAGATCATAGATGTCCTAGAAAAAGAGGGTGTCATTATCCAGGCCGAGGGTGCCTTTATCCAGGGCATTTTCGGCATTGGGCCGGAAACTGTCGGCGAGATAGAGGTTATAGTTGAAAACCCCGAGGATGTCATCACAGAGGATATGCTCCATGAAAGTCATGAGGGAAAGGTCCTGGTGGGGGGCAGTCTGATAACCTACGAGGCACTGCAGAAAGCGGTGGAACTGAAGGTGAATGCTGTAATCGTCGGGGGTTTTAATGACAAGGATCTGAGAGAATTTCTCGGTTATGACCTCGGTGTAGCCATCACCGGCAAGGAGGATAAGGGTATAACCCTGGTTATTACGGAAGGATTCGGCAAGATCAATATCGCCAGGAAAACCTTTGACCTTTTTTGTGAAAACCGTGGGAAAAAGGCCTCTGTGAACGGAGCTACCCAGATACGTGCAGGGGTTATAAGGCCTGAGATAATAATTCCCAAACAATATGAAGAGAAAGAGGATATAAAGGAAGTGCAGATGGAGGGGCTTGTTGCCGGTACGCCGGTAAGGATTATTCGAGAACCCTATTTCGGTCTTCTCGGGAAGATAAAAGAAATGCCCGTCAAGCTGAAAATGATGGAGTCGGAGACTATGGTCAGGACGGTTGTTGTCGCCCTGGATGAAAAGGGTGAAGATGTGCTGGTTCCCCGCGCCAATGTTGAGATAATTGAGACATGATATTCAAAATATTAAATATATAGGAGAAAAGATATGAGAAAAAGCATCCTCTATCTGGTTTTGCTTATGATGTTATTTTCTTTTTTCCATGTTTATGCCCAGGAAGAATCTGACAGCATAGTCTCTGATACTGCTGAAGATTCCGCGGAAACGGAGGTTATACCCGTTGTTCAGCAAGTTCCGGGACCTTTTGATGTCAGGGCTCTGGATCATCCCAATGATAATGGCAAATCTCTGATAATTACCTGGGACCATTCACCATGGGAAAAGGAAGACAGAATCCTGCTCTACAGGGTACTGCGGTCGGAAAAGAAAACAGGCCCCTTTTTCGAGATTGCCACTGTTCCTGTCCTGGAGAATGAATACACTGATTCAACCGTTTACCCGGACAGTCCTTTCTATTACAAGGTCCTGGCCGAGGACAGGGAGGGTAATGTATCCAGGGATGACGTATTTCCAGCCGAAGGCATTGCCAGTGCCCAGTTCTTTCACGCCGGCAGGCTGAACATGCTGATTATACTTGCTATTCTCAGCTTCTTTATACTCTACAGCATAAACCGGGCCAGGAAGAACCCCTATGGTTATATCAGGCCTATCGCAGGTCTGTCTGCCGTGGAGGAGGCCATAGGGAGGGCAACTGAAATGGGAAAACCAACCCTTTTTGTCTCCGGGATAATGGATATGGACGATGTTCAGACCATTGCCGGCATTACAATACTGGGCCAGGTATCCAAAATGTGTGCTGAATATGATACCCCTATACTTGTTCCCACCTGCAGGAGTGTTGTTATGTCTACCTCCCAGGAAGTGGTCAGGGAGGCCTACCTGAAAGCAGGAAGGCCTGATGCATACAATCAGGACAGGATATGGTATATGACCGATGACCAGTTCGGTTTTGCCGCTGGTGTGGATGGCGTCATAATAAGGGAAAAGCCTGCGGCAGTATTCCTTCTGGGCCGATTCTATGCCGAATCCCTTATCCTTGCTGAAACGGGCAACTTTGTCGGAGCCATACAGATAGCAGGCACAGCCGAGGCTAGCCAGCTGCCTTTCTTTGTCACTGCCTGCGACTATACTCTTATAGGCGAGGAACTTTTCGCCGCCAGCGCCTACCTTTCCAGGGACCCCATGTCCGTAGGAAGCCTCAAGGGCCAGGACTGGGGCAAGGCTGTTATCATTCTTGTTCTGGCTCTTGGGTTCATCTTTTCACTGGTGTCCTATTTCAAAGAGCCCCTGGGAATGTCCTTTGACATCCTCCAGGCCTTCAAAAATCTATTCAAGGTGGTTTAGAGATGAAGTTTAAATTACCATTACTTATAACAATGATAACGGGCATTATAATGGTTATAAAGGAGTTTATCCCCCACAATCCCTTTGACAGCATGGATGACATACTTCAGGACTGGTACATGATAGTGGCATCCTTTGCCATTATCCTGGGGGTTGAAAGCCTGATACATGTGCATTCCATGAAGATATCCTTTAAGAGAAAGGACTGGCAGTATTCTGTTGTGCTCATCGTCACTCTTTTCCTGATGGCCTTCTGCGGTCTTTTCGGAGGTATTGAGGACAAGGAGTTTTATAACCTTAAAAATGAGCAGGAGCTGGAAACCGTCCTGGCCATGGAGATAATGCTTCCCGAAGGCAGTATGGCCATCGGCAGTCTGGTTCCGGAAGGCACTGCTGATAAAGGCAGGTATCTTTATGATAATCAGGGCAAGCTGAAATACGATATTGTAAAAAGCAAAAATGTATCAGCCCGGCACCCTGAGAGAAGTTACGCCATCCCGGCCCAGTACCAGGAAACCGTAAACCAGAGCCTGAAGAAGATACTGAGGGACAAACAGGTATTCCTGCACCGGGGAGGTCTGGCCTATGCATGGATTTTCTATCTCTACGGCGGGTTCCAGTTCAGCTACCGGTTCATCTATACGGCACTGGGAAGCACCATGTTCAGCATACTGGCATTTTTCGTAGCTTCAGCTGCTTACAGGGCTTTTAAGGCAAGGACGCTGGAGGCAACCCTGCTCCTTCTGTCCGCATTCATTGTAATGCTTGGAAGGGTGACCTTCGGGGAAATGATAGCGGATATAACCTCCATCGATATACCCCAGATAACCGAATGGCTGATTGATTATCCCAATACCGCGGGACAGAAGGCTATCATGATAGGAATTGCCCTGGGGATCATATCCACGTCCCTGAGGGTAATCCTCGGGATTGAAAAATCCTACCTTGGTAGGGATTAAGGAGGGCTGTATGGACATTATAGAGAAAATCAAAAACCTTGACCGGAGAATTATATTTCTGCTTATATTCCTTGCTGTGGCGATTCCCATTATTGTCCCCATAGGGCTTCCGGTAAAGCCCTCTCCCATTGTACAGAGGGGCTATGATGCTGTTGAAACCCTGGACAGCGATTCGGTTGTCCTGGTCAGCTTTGATTATGACCCTTCTGCAGAGCCTGAACTTTATCCCATGAGTGTGGCAATGATAAAGCACCTGATGAAAAAGAGGGCCAGGATCATTACCATGGCTTTATGGCCGGCAGGGGCCAAATTAGCAGAAGATGCACTGAAAGAGGGTGTTGCTTATATGGAGCAGGAAGAGAAATACACACCCCAGTACGGCATGGATTATGCCAATATCGGCTTTATGGCAGGCGGACTTATCGTCATGACAAGCATAGGCAAATCCCTCCCCAGGACCTTTCCTGCGGATTTTTACAAAACCCCTGTTGAAACCCTTCCCATAATGAAAGGAGTGGAGAACTACAGCAATATAGATATGGTAATAACGCTGTCAGCTGGCGACCCCGGGGTCCCCTACTGGGTCATGGTGGCCGCCACAAGCTATGGCAAGGACCTTATAGGGGGATGTACAGCTGTTTCAGCTCCCCAGCTGTATCCCTATGTTCAGTCAGGCCAGCTGCTGTCCCTCATCGGAGGGCTTAAAGGGGCCGCTGAATATGAAACCCTTGCCATGGTTCCCGCAAAGGCCACCAAAGGCATGGACAGCCAGTCCATAGCCCACCTTATGATAGTAATCCTTATCATTATCGGAAATATTACCTTCTTTGTTGAAAAACAGAGACTGAAGAAACTGAAAAAGAGAATTAAATAAAAGGAGGCAGATGATGGAAGCAGTAGGTATTTGGCTAGCAGCCTTTTTAACCCTTTGTATATTCAGCTTTTTATACAAGGACAATCCCTTCTATAAGTTTGCGGAGCACTGCTTTGTCGGTGTCTCGGCAGGTTTCTGGATGGCGACCTATTACCACAATACCATAGATCCCAAGCTTCTCCAGCCCATAGGACGGTTCTTCTGGGAGCTTTCCCACAGGGATGCGGAGGTCCTGGCCATGGTAAACAACCAGGAGATAAAGATACAGGGCATAACCCCGACCTACTATTCAATATTGCTTATAATACCCCTGGTCTTTTCCATAATGCTTTTGATGAGGGTGATACCCAGGTTCTCATGGATGAGCCGCATGGGTATTGCGCTTATGGTCGGAACAGGTTCGGGCCTGTACATAATCAATTATTTGAAGTCCAATGTGGTAAGCCAGATTTACAGCGCCATAGTCCCGATTTTCAATAATGCCGGGGTAGGCTGGTGGGTAATTCTGGGCAATTTCATACTCCTCTTCGGCACCCTTTTCGGCCTTCTTTATTTCTTCTTCTCCAAAGCCCATACGGGAGCTTTCGGCCTGGGGGCTAAGATAGGAATATATTTTATCATGATATCCTTCGGGGTATCCTTCGGCTATACGGTCATGGCCAGGGTAAGCCTTCTCATCGGCAGGCTTGACTTTCTTATAAACACATGGATAGGGGGTATGATCTAAGACCTATGCCAGACCAGAATATAGAATTCTGCGGTATAAGGCTTAAAAATCCTCTGATCCTTGCATCCGGTATTCTGGGTGTCAATCCCGGATGCCTGAAAAGGGCAGAGAAAGAAGGGGCAGGGGCTGTCACCATCAAGAGCATAAGCCTTGAACCCAGGACAGGGCACAACAGCCCCATACTGGTGCCTTTTGACAGCGGAATGCTTAATGCCGTGGGTTATTCCAACCCGGGACTGGAGGAAGCCAGCAGGGCCTTTACCAGACATGGTATCGAGATACCTGTCATAGCCAGCATAATAGGCCAGAAACCCGAGGAGTTCTCACAGATAATAGAAAGGTTTGAGGAACTTGATTTCTGCGGGTATGAGATTCCTGTCTCATGCCCGCATACACCGGGATTCGGGACCATGGGAAACCAGGACAGCCCTGATTTTATAAAATCCGTCATGAAAGTGGTCACCAGTAAAACAAAAAGGCCTGTGATAGTCAAGATACCCCCATTGGACAAAGGCCTGGGCGATTACGGCCAGATGATAGAAGACTGCGGTGCGGATGCTATAAATGCTATAAATACTGCGGGTCCCGGTATGGTCATTGATATCGAATCCCGCAAGCCCTTTCTCGGGTTCAAAAAAGGCGGGCTAAGCGGCCCTGCATTAAAGCCGATTGCCGTCCGCTGTGTCTATGACCTCTACAAAGCAGTAAAAATACCCATAATAGGCACCGGGGGCATTACTACCGGTGCCGACGCCGTAGAAATGTTCATGGCAGGGGCAAGTGCCCTGGGAGTGGGAACAGCTGTCTATTTCAGGGGCATGAATGCTTTCTCCCTTATACAGGATGAGCTTGCCGCATGGCTTTCTGAACATAATTTAAGCAATGTAAACCAGATAAAAGGCACCGCTCACTGAACCAATTTCGTTTTCTCCCGTATATGTGTTCAAAACATCTGCAATTTTATTAAAACTGTGCTTTAAAGGATGTTCCAGTTAAATATTCCCAAAGTCATGTTAGAATTAAGACTATTTCTCATTAATAAAAAAATTGTTTATAAAAAATAGCACTGTGCAAGCCTCAATTAATTAGTGTCCAATTAATTAAAGCAGGTGAAGTAAAAGTTAAATTTACAGCTAGTGAAAATATTGAATTTTTTGTCTATCCTCTATCATTCTGAAGCTAAATGTTATTTATAGAGCACGACAGGAGCAGGCTTTCCTAAGAAAATAAGATCATAGATATAATCCAAATAAATTTCCAGACAGATGATGATATATTACCTGCTGATTTTGATTTATAGCAGAATAGCTCTGTATTTTAGAATTTATACTTGAATTTCCAAACAAAAATATTAGAATCCAAATAAATATTATAAAACTCATAAGAATAATTGGAGGGAAATCATGATAATCAAGCATTTTTATATTCAAAAGATAGCACATAGTTCATATATATTAGCAGGAAATAAGACCTGTGCTGTAATAGACCCAGCCAGGGATATAGAAGTCTATATCAAAGAAGCCAAAAAATTAGATGTTGCAATAACACATATACTTCAAACCCATCTCCATGCAGATTTTATTTCCGGGCATATGGACTTGGCACAAATTACCGGAGCAAAAATTTATGCACCAGCTCAGGGAAAATCCAGTTTCGATCATATAGCCCTTAGAGAAGGGGACAATATAAAATTAGAGGATATAAAAATCAGTGTTTTAGAAACACCAGGCCATACTCCTGAGCATATCAGCTATATAATTAATGATTTAAGCAGGGGTGATGATCCAGTAGCTCTTTTTTCAGGTGATACCATTTTTGTTGGAGATGTAGGCAGACCAGATCTTTTTCCAGATCGAGCAGAAGATCTTGCAAAAGAGCTTTATGACAGTATCTTCAATAAACTGTTAAAACTGCCGGATTACTGTGAAATATATCCAGCCCATGGTGCAGGTTCTCTATGTGGCAAATCCATTGGTACTAAATATACCACAACCATAGGCTACGAAAAAACTCACAGTTCCATTCTCAAGGTCAAGGATATAGAGGAATTTATAAAGCTCCTTACTGTTAACATGCCTGAAGCTCCCGATCATTTTTCCAGAAATAGTGCTATAAACAGCAAAGGGCCAACCAGGTTAGATCAATTAAAGCCATTAGATTCAATTAACTGCAATAATTTCCTTGAATTATCAAAGGATCCCAATTATATAATAGTTGATGTAAGAAGCTACCATGCCTTTGCAGGACTTCATATACCAGGTTCCTATTGTCTGGATGCTTTTGGAAATCTACCCACCTTTGCGGGATGGGTCCTCCCGCCGCAAAAAAACATTCTCCTTGTTGCAGAGACCCTTTCTGCATTAGAAGATGCTGTATTGTGGCTAAGAAGAGTAGGGCTGGATAATATTGCCGGATATCTAAAGGGTGGAATCCATAAATGGACAACATTCGGTCTGCCAATTAAGAAGCTAAATCAGGTAAGCATTGATGAGTTTTTGGATATTTATGGATCTGAGGATATACTGCTTGTAGATACGAGAGATAAGATAGCTTATGAATCTGGTCATATCGACGGTGCAATCAACATTTCAACCCCGGAATTAAGATACAGATATAAGGATCTGCCAAAGGACAGGAGAATAATCTTAATCTGTAGTGCTGGGTTAATATCCAGTCTTGGTGCAAGCATTCTGCTTCAGAATGGATTTGAAAATATTTCCACAATTCCAGGGGGCATGCAGGCTTATAATGCAAGGAGACAATAAGATTGGATATATCTAATGGACCCCATTGGTCTCCATACCTGGTTGGAATCCTGATAGGTTTTCTGAATATACTGGCTCTTTTATTTTCAAATAGAGCTATAGGGGCATCTTCTTCCTATGCCAAAATAAGCGGTATAATCGTTCAAAAGATAAATAAAGATTATATTGAAAAGAATGAATTTTTTAAAAAAAATCCACCTGAAATAGACTGGGGGGTAATGCTGATTTTTGGAATTATTATTGGTTCTTTCATCTCAGCTATTATTTCTGGAGATTTTGCACTTATTTGGGTTCCTAACCTTTGGACATACCTTATTTCTCCTGCAATTATGCCAAGAATGCTGACTGCTCTTGCTGGTGGTATAATAATTGGAATTGGTTCAAGATGGGCTGGCGGATGCACTTCCGGACACGGTATAAGCGGTACTGCTCAACTTTCTCCTATCAGTATAGCAGCATCAATATCCTTCTTTATAGGAGCTATTTCAACAGCTGCAATATTTTATGGGTTGTAGTATATTTGAAATGAAATTTAACCACAACAAGAATATACAAAGGTTTTTGGGTCTGATGATAGGAATCGCCTTTGGATTTCTCCTTCATAAGGGTGGAGTTACAAAGTTTGATATTATTGTATCTCAGCTGAGACTGAAAGATTTTACTGTCCTTCAAATAATCTTATCCTCCATTATAGTAGCTATGCTTGGGATCAGCTATCTTTATCCCCATAAAATTATCAGCCTGAAAGCTAAAAGGGGTTCTCTTCAGAATGCAGTCATTGGCGGTTTAATCTTCGGGGTGGGATTTGCCTTGCTGGGGCTGTGCCCTGGAACCATTGCCGGATCTGTTGGAAACGGATCACTGGACAGTCTTTTTGCCGGACTAACTGGGATTATCATCGGTTCTTTCTTATTTGCAGTCTTCTACAAAAAACTCAGAATATTGGGAATACTTAAAGAAGATAAGTATAGCGGTAAATCCCTATTTGACAAAATTGAAGGCAATCCCTTTAAGTATACCTTGCCTGCAGCTTTGATCCTGACTGCTCTACTAATAGTTATTGAAATACTGTTGGTATAGTTTTTCAAGGCTGCTTTTAGAATTATTCCAGCCATTAATCATAGCAAAATAAAAAATCTGTCTTCTCTACCATTATAATATACAATGAAGAATATAGAAAAATATCATATTTCATTAGAATTTTCCTGGCACTTTTTATACCAAATTATGTCCTTGTCATTTTACACTGAGCTGTTTTTGACTTTTTATATTTTATTGAGAATGTAATGGAATGGGATATCGGCAATGATATTGATACAAAAATGTGGGTATTTCCAATTACTGGCTCGTGCGTACCCGGCTTGACTTCATGGCAGGGGAAAGCAAGCCCGTCTTCTCCAGCATCTGCAATCAATGCATTAGCTTCCATAATATCTCACATTAAGTTTTGGAAAAGAAGCAGTGTCTGTTCCATCAAAAAGAGCAGAGATTCCTTTGCACAATACTAAAAAAAAGAAAGGGTCACAGATAAATCTGCTAATTAAAAAGATCATAGGGTTATTTTTTCAATATTTGAGCATATTAGCAATTTCATAAATCATGTAACCTAAAAATCTCTTATAAAACATTTATACGATAAATCCGAGCAAAAATCAAGAA
>CAYSKJ010000073.1:0-14814 GCA_964431655.1 uncultured bacterium
ATTTCGGGTATGTAACAGCAAAGTGAGATACCTATCTCAAAAACAGGATTGCTAATCCAGTCAAGCACATGGAACTTTAGTGAATTTTTTGAAAAAACAATATTAATTTCATCCTGAGGATATTTCATGTATTTGTAGTAAATTGCTTGACCCTTTACTGCAATGAAAATATCATTGACCTTTGCTTCCGGAATATTTATATCAGAAATTCCTTTCTGAAGGTTATCGTCAGTTTCAACTGTTTCCTCCCAGATGATATTCCATGCATTTCTTTGTGTATCAAAAGAATAGAGATACAAAGACAAATTATTCTGGGAAGCATACAGATTGAAATTGACAATTAAAAAGGTGGTAACTGCAAAGAATAACAGATGTAGGAGGAAAGTTCTCATTATTTTCTGGTACCTCTTGTAATATGTAATATTGTATCAGGCAATTTGGATGATAGGTATTCCCATTTAAAAATCTGGCATAGCATTTGTGTATAATTTGGTTTATCATAATCAAGTATAGTATTTATTGCATCCAAATTATCCGAGCATTTTATATTATTATCACTAAGAAAATTTATTATAAAAGAGTCACTTTCTGCTGCGAAATAGACACATTGTGAATTTACAAACAAAAATGCAGGGCTAAAATGAATAAAATATAGCTCATCATCGTAATTATAAGAATCCTCGATATAGGCCAACATATTATAAAATTGGGTGTTCTGTATTATCTTAAAATTAGAGCATGAGTTAGAATCCTGTTCAGTATATAGAGGGGCAATGAATGAACCTACTGTAATAAATCTCCTGTTGTGTGTCTCGTTTAATATCTTAGTAACCAGAAAGCCGTTATATATTGTCATTCCGTATGTATATGTTCTATCTATGGTATTTTTATTATCCTTGCTAGTATACTCCTCAATAATTCTGCAATCCGTTTCGATTATATTTTCCAGGCTGCTATTAAGGATTCTAATTTTAATCATTTCCTTTTTTTCTCGTTGAAATAGATCAATTCCTGTTTTTAAAAAGTCAGATTCTGATATCCATTGTTTATTATCATATGAGATTATCATATCATAAGGATTTACATGATCATATTTTTCAAAAATAGTCGGAATATAATTCTCAACATCTATATCGCTCTTAAAGACATCATAACTAATAATAATGCCTACAGGTATGGCCTCGACCTGGATAGATTCAATATAGAATTTTTCATAATCGATCAGTATTTTATTAATATTTTCAGAAATATTTAATAGATTAATATTTAAATAATTATAAACATCGGATTCGTTAGAAATGCCCATCAAAGATATAAGTTCTGAACAATAGCCAGTATATGAATATCTATTTATATCTCCAGACAGATATTTCTCGAACATTAAGATATTATCAGTAAAATAAAACCAAATAAATGGTATTAGAAACAACACTGAAAATATTTTCATGATACTATTCCAAATTACTACTATAACAGCAGCCAGTGATAAAACGGGGATAATACAGGATACAAATAATATCAATAAGCGGACCTCCAGGATGTCCTGTTACAATCTCATAATCACAGGATTCACATTTTCTGTTTGATTGCTGAGAATCCACACAGTGTGTCACGCAGAATCCTCTCTGTGCAGAATGATAATTACATCTTAAGTAAAGACAATAGTCCACTACATGGAAAGGAGTACAAGAATGTATTGGACAACCGGATTGGCCAACTCCCTTAACAATAGTCTCAATGTGCTCTGTATAACTTAAAGTATTCTCGGAAGGAAGGTCAATAAACATAGAATCTTTAGGAGTTATTAGTTCATATCTATAATATTCCTTTTTATTGGACAAATTATTGATTGCTTCACTATAAGAGCTGTTCTCAGGAGATGCTAAATCAGGGTTGCTTCTATTTTGGGGCTTACAAGCACTAATAAATAATAAATTTTTCTTATTGTTTCCAGCAATGTCTAAAATGAACTGATTGTCTATTCTATATAAATTTCCTGGTAAATTGTCCTCATTTATATTTGTCTGCATTATATTAGGAAACGGCAGGAAGAATTCTATGATTTGATTTTCCCTAAAATTGAGGGTGTGTATTTTGTAATTCAGACTTTTATCAGTCTGAGAGTTGGATTTGGTTGGAAAATAAGGCAATAGGAAGATGAGCAGTACATAAGTTATCCATGTTTGCATGTTTGAATATTTGCATGTTTGAATGTTTGAATGTTTGCATTATTTATACTCCCCTATTTATAATAATTTCGATTTTGTATCATAGCTAAATGTTTTGTCAAGGAATTTTGAAATTTGTCAAAACAAAATAGAAATGACCCCATTTCATAAGGCTTTGAAATGTGAATACTTGTTCCTTAGCTGAAGTAATATCTTCAATCCACGGAAATTTATACCTATAACGGTATGTGTCAACTTTTTTGTCGCACTCCGTGTGGCCGTTGAAAAGGAAGGCGACAGAAGGGCCTTATACTCGGAAAAAGAAATAGAAAGGGAGCTTTAATCCGGATAATAGCTTAACATGGCCCAGGGGACAAGCCTGCCCTTTTCTACTATACAGTCCTTTCTTTCATTGCCTAAGGTGAAGGGTATGTCCACTGCCTGGTATTTCATGGCCGGCCAGTAGAATACCTCTATTTTTGCAATATAATCTCCCTTTTCTGCAGGTTTGCCCTCATAATCCCTGAGGTCCCAGCTGTAGATATGATGGCCTGTGTCTATGCTGGCGGATGTTATTGCATCTGCATCGGCAAAATCAGAGGACTGGGCCCACTGGGAAAGGGTAATCTGCTTTTCCTTTACAAAGCCCGCGAACCCTGATACATAAATAGTTTTTATGAATCTGCCCTCTTTATCCTCAATCCATACAGCTGTCTGGGGAGGAAGTTCATCCCGGAAGCCGAGGATAAAGCTGATGGTCGCCAGCGGTTTCTCAGCCTTTTGGGCGTCAAAATGCTTCACCCTTGGTTTCATGGCATCAAATATCAGCTCTGCTGTATCAGACTCTGGAAAATCTTTGACAACCTTGTTCCAGTAGGTTGTTGATTTTTTCTGATATGCATACCCTGTCCAGTAGAGAGCCTGGGCTTTCATATCCTCCGGAGCACCGGATTTGATTACCATATCCAGGTCTTCTATTCCCTGATCAAGCCTTCCTACAAAGAAGGGCATCTCAATACTCAGAATGCCCCGGTTAAGCCTTACCTCATAATTATCGGGTTCGAGCCTGACCAGGCTGTCAAATACGGTGATTATCTCAAAGGCCAGGGCTGTCCTGTAATCGGTATCATCATATATCCTGTGATCATAGGAGGCGGACAGCTGTTCCAGGCATAAGGCAAGGGTTTTGTAAGCCTCGAGATTATCAGGGTTTTTTGCTGTCAGGTCTCTCAGGATCTGTGCAGACCTCTCATATTCCCCGGCATCCATGAGGGCTTCGGCCTCCTTCAGCAGTTCATCGTCGTGGGGTGTCCCGGATTCTTCATCAGCAGGACTTTCAGGCTCTTGCACTGCAATGTCCTGCAGGGCCTTTATCCTTTCCTTTGCATGCCTGCCTGTTTCATTGTCCAGCCCCATTGCATCTATTTTCTGCCAGGTATCCAGGGCCTTCAGGGGATTTTCATCGTTCTCATAGGCTATTGCCAGGAATCTAAGCGAGGTAAGGAGTGTTTCTACAGGGTAATTTTCCGGGGCCTTGGTACAAATGCCGACTGCCTTTTCCAGGTCATTTTGAGCCCCTTTCAGTCTGCCGAGGAATTTCGGAACATTTACACCCATTATACCACGGTAGAGGAGGGCATTCATGTTTTCCGGGTCAAGCTGGAGGGCTTTGTCAAGGAGGTTAAAGGACTTTGTTGTGTATGCAAAAGCCTCCATCATGTCCTCAGTGGCACCGGCCATCTGTCCGGTGTATAATCCCCAGCGGGCATATATATCAGCATTGTCCGGGTATTCTGCAGAAGCCTTCTCAAGAAGGGCTGATGCACCTGCAAGGTCACCGGAATCAGCCAGAGAGCCTGCTTTTTCTATAAACTCATCAGCAGACTCGCCAAAAAGCAGTGATGAAAGAAATAAAATAAAAACCATTGTGATAAGGATTCTTTGTTTCATGGTAATCTCCTATTTTATACTGAAGTATCTTTTTATCTCTTCATAAGTCAGGCAGTTAAGGATATCACTGTTTTTTGCCCATGCCTTCTGGGCTATTTTTACTCCAATGCCGGTATTATAGAAATCGTTTTCCTGGTGTATATCCAGGGATATTAAGGAGAGAAGGCCCTGGCTTATAGCCTTTTTAAGGTAAAACCAGTCAATGTCCATTCTCTGAGGATGGGCGTTTATCTCAATGCATTTCCTGTTCTTTACGGCGGATTTAATTACCCTCATCATGTCCACAGCATAGGGTTCTCTCTTCTGTATCAGCCTCCCCGTAGGATGCCCGAGGATGTCAAGATATGGATTCTCCAGGGCTTTTGTAATCCTCCGGGTCATCTGCTCCTTATCCATCTTGAACCTTGTATGGACAGAGCCGATGACAAAATCAAAGCCCTCCAGTATATTGTCCGGGTAATCCATCTCCCCGCTGGGGAGTATATCGCTCTCAATTCCCTTTAAGAGCTTAGTCCTGCTGTTTGAGCTGTTAATGTTGTCAATCATCTGCCACTGACTTTTCAGGTCCTCTTCGGTAAGCCCCCCGGCATAATGGGCTGATACGGAATGGTCTGCAATGCCGACATATTCCAGTCCCATTCCTGAGGCTATCTCAGCTATCCTTTCCAGGGAGAGTTCGCCGTCGGACATATCTGTATGGCAATGGAAAATGCCCTTTATGTCCTTTTGGCATACCAGCTCCGGGATCCGGTTTTCCATGGCGGCTTCTATCTCGCCCTGGTCTTCCCTGAGTTCAGGGGGGATATACTGTTTTAGTCCCAGGCTTAAAAAGATATCTTCCTCACTGCTTACAGGAAGCTGGGACTCATCCTGCCTGAAGACACCGTATTCATTCAGCTTCAGGCCCAGGTCTCTGGCCAGGGACCTCATCCTGGTATTATGCTCCTTAGAGCCTGTAAGATAGTGAAGGGCAGGGTAGAGCTCATCCTTTTTCACCATCCTTATATCGCACTGCATTCCTGAATCGGTGATAAGGCTTATCTTGGTATGACCCATCTGGGGTGTCTCCCTGACAAAAGGGGCACTGGAGATCAGTTCCTGCAGTTTTTCAGGGCTGTCTGTCCAGGTGACAATATCAATATCATGGACAAGCTCCCTGAACCTTCTGAGGCTTCCAGCTATAAAGACGGGTTTTTTTGTCTGAGCATGGATGTATTCCCTTATCCTTTCGGCAGTCTTTAAGGCAGTATCATACCTTATAAGCCCCTGATCACGGTTAAGGGATTCAATGCCTTTCAGTATGTTTTCGGCAGTCTTTTCCCTGAATCCCTGGATCTGGAACAGAGAGCCGTTTTTGGAAGCTTTTTTCAGGGCATTGATATCGCTTATGCCAAGGTTTTTGTATATTGCCTGTATTTTTTTGGGTCCGAGGCCTGGTATGCTGAGCATCTCCAGAAGCCCAGGGGGTATCTTCTTTACCAGGTCTTCCAGCTCCCGGAAGGTTCCTTTGTCATAAATCTCCTTTATGTGCCCAAAGAGGGCCTTGCCTATGCCATTGTGCTCAAGGAGGCCCTTGTCTTCAATAAGTTCGGAAAGCTCACTGTCCGTAAAGCCGGACAATATCCGGGAGGCCTTCTGATAGGCCCTTATCTTGAAGGGGTTTTCACCCCACAATTCCATGAGAACTGATGCGTATTCAAGTTTTCCAGCAATTTCTTTTATGGTGATTGAAATCTTTTCTCTCCCTTCCTATGCCTTTTTCCCCACCGGGAATATATAAAGGGGCTCATTTTCCAGGCCACAGACATTCTTTACATCTGTATCATTGAAGGCTCCTACTGCGACTGTGGCAAGGCCGTTGCCCACAGCCTGGAGGTAGATGTTCTGGCCGATGTGTCCTGCCTCCATGTGGACATAACGCTCCGCCCTGGAGCCGTACCTGCCGCTGGTCCTCTTATATTCGGCTGAGAGCAGTATGATGGCCGGGGCCTGTTCTATAAAGCCCTGGTTGAAGCAGGCTTTCTTTAGTTCTTTGCGAAGGTCGCCCTTTTTATGTATCTCCAGTTCATGGCTTTCGTGACGGTAGCGGTATAATGCATCCGGCAGGTCTTTTGTACCGGAAACCTGTATATATACATCACAGGGATAAGTGGCGCCGGCGGAAGGTGCAGCCCGGTATCCCCTGGCTTCATCGGTAATTCCCTGGCATGACCACAGCAGATTGCTTATCTGAAGATGGGTCAGGGGCTGGGGATCGAACCTGCGGACAGACCTCCGTGCTTTAACTGCATAATTAAGGTCGCACTGTATGTACATCATAGGCTTTGGAAGCTTATATTTACTGGTATTATCTTCCATTTATACCCTCCTAAATAAAGAGATTCAGATTGGACCTGTCGGCTTCTTCCAGGTAGGAAGCCACACCGCCCACCATGACATTATCATAAAGCTCCTTTTTGTCAATGCCCATTATATCCATGGTCATCTGGCAGGCAACCAGCTTGATGCCGTTTTCTTCTGCTATTTTTAGCATTTCTTCCAGGCTTTCCACCCTCTTTGATTTCATCCTTTTTTTCATCATGAGGGCCCCCATGCCCAGCATGTTCATCCTGGACAATTTAAGCTTTCTGACGCCCGAGGGGAGCATTCTGCCTAGCATTTTACCCATAAAGTCCTTTTTTATTTTTATTTTGACTGGTTTTTTGAGGATATTTAATCCCCAGAAAGTAAAGAACATGGTGACACTGTTCCCCATGGAGGCTGCCCCGTTGGCAATCACGAAGCTTGCCAGGGCACGGTCAAGGTCATCACTGAAGACAATCAGTGTCTTGCTTCTGCCACGCTCAGCAGGTTCATTGCTTTCTGATTTATTCCGCTTCCTGATTTCAGCAGTTATAATCCCTTTGTCCGATGATACACCAAGAAGCTCATTTCCCGTAACATTGCACCATGCTTTGACATCTGGTTCAAATCCCGGGTCAGTGCTGGTTATCCTGATTATATCGCCGGGCTTGAGCTTCTGGGATTCATTCTTCAGCTTGAGTACAGGGCCCGGGCATTGAAGACCGCAGGCATCAACATCTATCCTCTTTGTCTCAGGACCTGCAGAAGGCTGTCTGTCCGGTGGGATATCCCTGTAGAAATGGTCATCTATTCCAATGCGGTCTTTCTCAAATATATCCTCATTGCATTGATTCTGTGTAACATGCTCATAGGTCTTGAACCCCCCGGAAAGGTTGTATATATTATTAAACCCTTTCTGCAGGAGTATCCGGCTTGCCAGGTAGCTTCTCAGGCCCACATTGCAGAATATGATTATCTTCCTGTCCCGGGGTATTTCAACAATTCTTTCACGTATTTCATCAATCGGTATATTAACTGAGCCCTCAATGGTCCCCAGGGCAAACTCATCCTCTGTCCTGACATCCAGGAAAAATACTGATGCCGGGTCAAGGCCTGCAACCTCGTCCCAGTGGATGATATTCATTCTGCCGGTCAGTATGTTCTCAGCTACAGCTCCTGAAATGTTTACCGGGTCTTTTGCCGATGAATAAGGGGGAGCATAGGCATGCTCGAACTCAACCAGGTCATATATGGTCTTTTTCATTTTTATGAAACTGGAAAATACATCTGTCCTCTTGTCCACACCCTCGTACCCGATTATCTGGGCACCGTACAGAAGCCCGTTATCGGGAGAAAAGACAATCTTTATGGTAAGGGGCTTTGCCATGGGGTAATAGCCTGCATGGGAGCTTCCGTGTATAATGCTGGATATATGGGGGATATTTTCTTTTTTGAGTATCTTTTCAGAAACGCCGGCAGATCCCACGGTCAGGTCAAACACCTTGGCAACGGCAGTTCCGATGGTTCCGTCATAGGCCTTTGCATTTCCCCCTGCTATATTGTCAGCCACTATCCTGCCCTGTTTATTGGCCGGGCCTGCCAGGGGTATGAGCATAGGCTTCCCGGTAACGGGGTTTATGATTTCAATGGCGTCTCCCAGGGCATAAATATGTTCATTGCTGGTCTGAAGATACTGGTTTACCTTTATACCCCCGGTAATTCCGGTTTCCAGGCCTGCAGCCCTGGCAAGCTGAATCTCGGGCCTTATTCCTATGCTTAAAATTACCAGATTGCAGGGGAGTGCTTTTCCGCTTTTCAGCTTTACAGTGATTGCATCCCCGCTCTTTTCGAAGGATGAGACCCCGTCATTCAGATAGAGCTCAACCCTCTTTGTCTTGAGGTGCTGATGTATTTCTGCCGCCATCTCGTAGTCCAGGGTGGTCATAACCTGGTCCACCATCTCTACAATGGTTACCTTGATCCCCAGGCTGTGCAGGTTCTCAGCCATCTCGAGCCCTATAAACCCGGCGCCGACTACAACGGCCCTTTGAGGCCTGTTTTTGGTTATAAAGCTCTTTATCCGGTCTATATCCGGCACATTCCTTACCGAGAATATATTTTCACTGTTTATCCCGGGAATGGGCGGCTTTAGCGGGTTTGCGCCGGGGGAAAGTACAAGGCGGTCATATTTTTCCGTGGTTATCCTGTCTTCATCCAGGGCATGGACTTTTACTGTTTTTTCTTTGGGGTTTATGGACAGGACTTCATGCCGAACCCTTACATCAATATTAAATCTCATGCTGAAGGCTTGCGGGGTCTGGACAAACAAGTTTTCCCTTTCCTTTATAATATCCCCGATATAATAGGGAAGGCCGCAGTTGGCATAGGATATATATCCTCCTCTTTCAAATAGTACGATTTCGGCATCCTCATCCATTCTCCTCAATCGGGCGGCTGTCGTGGCTCCCCCAGCAACTCCTCCGATAATCAGGTATCTGCTCATAAAACCCTCCTGGAATTTACTTAAAATATATATATTAGGTTAGATGAAATTTGTTTTAATAAAATAATGGAAATGACTGGTTCGGTCTGAAAATAATATTTATTTGTTCTTAAGGGCAATTATATTTTCTTTCATCATGTTTTTTATAAAGCTGACGATAGTTTCCTCTTTCAGGGCTGAAAGGACCCTTATGTCCCTGATGGAGTACTTGCCGTTGACATAGCTCAGTATAAAACCCTCTTCAGCGCTGAAGTTCCGTGACATAAGATCATGGAGGTCCTTTTTCAGGTAGGGAACATCATCCATGGAGACAATGCTGGCTGAAAGGCTCTTGGATTGTTCCTTTTCTACCGTTGTTATCAGGAGCTGGGCATTGGAATTGGTGGGGTTGATTTTCAGTATCTGCTTGAAGTAATCAATAGCTTCATCAAGATTCCCTGCCCGGTGGGCTTCCAGGCCTTTCTCCATGAGTTCATTTATGGCTGAAAGATCACTGTCTTCAGGTTCGTCAATTACTATCTTTTCCCCGATGATCTTGAGGTATTTCTTGTCATAATACCTGTAGAGTATGGTCATAATCTCATAATCACTGGCGACGATGTTTTCTAATATATCATCTATGGAGTTCTCTGAATTTATCATGGAGAGGACCTGTTCATGCAGGGGCGTTTTCTGGTCTGTGTCCTGTACTATGGAAGGGTCCTGCTGGAAAACAATATTTGTGTTTGTGAATATGCTCTTAATTTCATTGAACTCGTCAACCCGCCTTATTCCCTCCATTATTATCCAGTCAATCCCTATGGTTATGGGGAATATGGTTTTTTCAGGCAGTTCATTGTCATAGAACTGAAATTCGCCGTTATCCCACAGAAATAGGTTATAGATGGTCTCTTCCACCTTAGTCTTCAGGATGTCTATCATTGTTTCTTCATCAATCAGCCCTTCTTTAACCAGGTACCTGCCGAGTATTTCCTTTCTTTTCTTGTGGGTTTCAAGGGATTTTTTCAGGGTTTCTTCGTCGATAAGCCCGTTATTAATCAGGTAAGCCCCGAGGTATTCCCGTTTATCATTCGAGGATGCGGATATTATCTTGCCGTCCCGAAAGTATATCTTCTTTATTACATTCTGGTTTATTATGGTCAGTGTCCCGGTTTTGTTGCCCAGGCTGAGCCACTGCAGAATATCTGCAATAGCCATTGTTTTTAGATTTCCTTTTAATGCCATATACTAATAATATCCAAATCAATATAATTTCAAGAAAATATTTGATCCAATGGAACAGGCTGGAAAAACTCAGCGTATTTTTTTGTTTATTTAAATATGAATTTTACTTATATTTTAATACCTGACTGCAAAGATATCAGCAAAAGGAGAATTTATTTTTAATGGATAATTACGAGAGCATTCTTGACAGCGTGATTTCACTCACCAAGAGGAGGGGGTTTATCTTCCAGGGCAGTGAGCTTTACGGGGGGATTAACGGGTTCTGGGATTACGGGCCTCTGGGAAGCCTTCTTAAAGAGAGAATTAAGCGTTTCTGGTACAGAAAGGTTGTAATGGAGAGAGAGGATGTCGTCCTTCTGGATTCCAGCCTTGTGATGCACCCCGATGTATGGAAGGCATCCGGCCATACGGATAACTTTTATGATATTATGGTTGAATGCAAGAACTGCAAAAAGCGTTTTAAATCCGATACCCTTGAGGGAGACAGATGCCCGGAATGCCAGGGCGAGCTTTCTGCTGGCCGTCAGTTTGACCTGATGTTCAAGACCCATGTGGGGGCGTTGGAAGAGGGCAACAATATAGCTTATCTGAGGCCTGAAACAGCCCAGGCCATCTTCATTCATTTTAAGAATGTGCTCAATTCCAGCAGGCAGAAGATACCCTTCGGCATTGCCCAGATGGGCAAAAGCTTCAGGAATGAGATAACACCCAGGAACTTCATTTTCCGCTCCCGGGAGTTTGAGCAGATGGAACTGGAATTCTTTGTGGAGCCGGGGGCTGATGAGGAGTGGTATAATTTCTGGATCCAGCAAAGGTATGACTGGTACAGGGAGATTGGAATCAAGGAAGAATACCTGAGGCTCAGGGAGCACAGGAAGGACGAACTTGCCCACTATGCTACGGGCTGTACAGATATAGAATATTACTTTCCCTTCGGATGGAAGGAGCTGGAGGGGATTGCAAAAAGGACGGATTTTGACCTGAAAAAGCACTCCGAATTCTCAGGGAAGGACCAGAGTTATTTTGACGAGGCAAAAAGGGAAAAGTATATCCCTTATGTGGTCGAAACCTCAGCCGGGGTGGAAAGGACACTGCTTACAGTCCTTACCAGCGCTTACAGGGAAGAGACAGTCAAGGATGAAAAGAGGGTGATACTCGGGCTTTCCCCGAATATAGCACCCATTCAGACAGCTTTCCTTCCCCTTTCCAAACAGCTTAATGAAAATACCTACAAGATCTATGCTGATATAAGGAATATCTTTGAAAGCCAGTTTGACGACAAAGGGAGCATTGGCAGAAGGTACAGAAGGCAGGATGAGATAGGAACTCCTCTTTGCATAACCTATGATTTTGACTCTTTGAATGACCACAGTGTCACCATCAGGCACCGGGATACCATGGAGCAGAAAAGGGTGTCAGTATCTTCCCTTAAAGAATATATTGAAAAGGAGCTAAAAAGCTTTTAAAATATAGGATATGAAAAAAAAGAAGTTCCCTATTTCCTTAAAGATTGCCCTGATGGTAATAGTTTTTGTAGTTATTACTACAGCGGTTACCTCTTATTACAGGATTGTCGAGGATGAGGCTGTTCAGAAACAGCTGCTTCACGAGCAGATGAAGAACCTGGCCAATATTGTGGCCGATATAAGGCATACCCAGCCGGTTAGCGAGATGCATGTGGACTGGATACTGTGGCAGGATTTTGTGGACCGGATAATCACCTATTATGACAATATCATATATATTGCAGTATTTAATTACGAGGGGGAGATCAAGGCTTTCAGCATAAAGAAGGATATCATAAATATAAGGGATGAAGGCGGTAATATAATTGACAATGTAAGCCCTGACATACTGGTAAATGCTATTGAGAAAGAAACTGCCTATATACAGGGGGGGGCTAATATAATAAATATAAGGTTTGAGACTTCCTTTGCCGACCAGTACGGAAGGGTCAGTTTCTGCTACTCTGAAAAGATGATCAATGACAGGCTTTATGAATCCAAGATAAAGACCATTCTGCTTGCTGTAAATATAGTCATACTGGGGGTAATTATATCCCTTTTCTTCTCCCGGAGGATAACCAGGTCCATCAAGGTACTGCTCGAGGCTATCCAGGAAATAGCAAAGGGTAAATTTCCCGACAGGATAAAGGTCTATACTAATGACGAGATATCGACCCTTTCTGAAAACTTCAATGAAATGAATAAATCCCTCTATTACAAGAACATTATAGAAACCTTTTCCTATGAGCTGACAAAGAAGACCTCCATACCCGATATAGTCCGGCTCAGTGTCACTGTATCGGGCAAGGTGGATACTGTCGAGGATGCCGGCCTGCTTCTGATAGAGGATGAGAACAACCTCGTATTTTACAGCAGTAACGGCCGTATGAAACCCTATTTCATTGACTGGGAAATAAAACAGCTTACCAGTATCCGCGAGGGCAGTATAAACCCTGCCAAATTCAGCAAATATATGATGGAGTCCCTGGATATATTCAGGGATTTTCTCGGCGGTCATATGCTGAAGATAACAACCCAGACCAAAATATACGGCTTTATCCTGCTTAAGATAAAGCAGGGCTGCAGTATCAGCCAGAAGGAGCTCGACCTTTTCTACAGCATTATAGTAAGGCTGTCCTTTGCCATAGAGAATTTTCTGCTGAACCAGAAGATACTGGAGCAGGAGGTATATAAAAGGGAGCTCGAGATAGCGAGCCGTGTTCAGAACCGCCTCCTGCCCGAACAGGTACCCTCTACTGACAAATATGACATGGCAAGCACCATTATAACAGCCAAAGATGTGGGTGGAGACTATTACGACTTTTTCCGTTTCGGTGATGACAGGCTCTATGTGCTTATAAGCGATGTATCCGGAAAAGGGACATCTGCAAGCTTCTATATGGCCCTTTTAAAGGGGGTGCTTCTGGGCATTGTAAATAAGGATACGGAGCCCGTGGAGGCTGTAAAAAGGCTGAACACCTTCTTCTTTGAGAATACCCCAAAGGATATATTCATATCCCTGATATTCGGGGTCCTTATGGATAATGGCCGTAAGTTCAGCTTTGTAAGGGCCGGGCATTGTCCTCTTATGTATTATTCCTCCCGTAAAAATTCAGTTTCGGAGCTTAAACCCAGGGGCATAGCCCTGGGTGCTGTAAGGGAAGTGGAAGGCCTGTTTGAACTGCAGAGTATTGAGCTGGAGCCGGGGGATTTCATTCTGTTATATACCGACGGGGTTTCTGAGGCGATGAACAAGGAACTTGAGGAATATGGCGAGGAAAGGCTGAAGGACAGGATACAGGAATCTGCTGACAAGAGCATAGACCTTATCATAAAGGATATTCTCTATGAGATATGGCAGTTCAGGGAGGATTATCAGCAGAACGACGATATTGCCATGGTAGGGATAAGGATAAAATGAAAAAAAGAATACTTGTGACCGGAGGCGCCGGCTTTGTGGGTTCCCGTCTATCCAGTGCCCTGTCGGATATGGGCCATAGTGTGCTTATAGCTGACAATCTTTCCAACAGCACACCCGGGGACATACCTGAGGGAGAAAATATCCAGTTTATAAAAAAGGATGTAAGGGATGAAGATATCCAGGATTTGCTCATAAAGCACTCCATAGAGTGTATCTATCACCTTGCTGCAGTAATATCCATTACCGAATCAGTCAAGCACCCCCTTAAGACCCATACCAATAATCTGGATGCAACCATAAACATGCTTGAAGCTTCAAAGGCATATGGGGGGATAAAAAAATTCATTTTTTCATCCTCCTGTTCTGTTTACGGGGACAAGCCCGATAATAAAATCGCTGAAACAGACCCGGCCTCTCCCATGAGTCCATATGCCATAGACAAGTATTCTTCTGAACTTTATATCGACTATTACGGTAAAAATTATAATATCCCCTATGTAATATGCAGGTATTTCAATATATACGGCCCCCCCAAATCAAAAATAACACCTTATTCCGGGGTTATTGAGATATTCAGGGAAAACATCAGCAAAAAGCGGGACCTTGAGATTTACGGAACAGGGGAGCAGAAGAGGGATTTTATCCACGTGGATGACATTATAAGGGCCAATGTTTTTGCCCTGGAAAACCGCCAGGCAGAATATAGAACCCTTAATGTAGGCTCAGGGCGGTCTCTTACTATCAATGAGCTGGCCGATCTCATGAAAAGGAAATACAAATCCGGTGTTAAAATAAAGCGCAGTCCGGCAAGAAAAGGAGATATACTCTATTCCACAGCGGATACAGGCCTTATTGAAAGCCTCGGATTTAATTCCGGCAGAGATATTGAATCCCTTATATGAAGGCATAAATTACCAGGCTTAAAATCTGACAGTGTCCTGCTGATTGATGGGAAGTTCAGCTTTTCAAGTACAATTATACCATTAATATAAATGTATGGGAGAGTTTCTTCTTGAGCAGATTTGTCCCTGATTTCATATTTAATAATTATTTAGAAAACAGGTTATCCGGGGATTTGGAAGCTTATACCATGTTTATTGATATTTCAGGCTTTACCTCCATGACCGAAAATCTGATGTCTTTTGGAAAAGAAGGGGCCGAGATACTCTCAAGAATTATAAACAGTGTTTTTACCAGATG
>CAYSKJ010000074.1:0-14673 GCA_964431655.1 uncultured bacterium
AATAAGAAGGGCGGAGAAAAGATCGGATATGTGAAGCTTTATAATAAGGTAGTTATAGGTCTCTGAGACCCCCAGCTTTCTTGAAAGCTCCCTGGATTCTTTTTTGGTGAGAAAATAGGAATCATTCAGTACCAGATGCCTCTTGAAGGCAAGTATGAAGTCGTCCATGTCAGCGAGCACCTCGTGGTCTATATTCCTCCCGAAATGCACCACGGGAGATTCATATATCTCCTCCACATTCTTCTTTAGCATAGCAAAGCCGAACTGGCTGCTGCTGACATTAACCCCGGAATCTATGACCATATTTAGTATGCCGTTTATATCAACCGATTCAATAAGCAGGTAGATAAGCTTTGAATAATTGAACCCCTTAAGGGTATTCTCATTGATTATATTTGCTATTATCCTTTCAACCCTGCTCAGGTCATCGCAGAAAAAGTACTGATTATAGCCCCTGGCAATGACATGCAGGGCTATATCCCTGTCAAACTCTTCACTGAATATGCAGATATTGAACTCCTTACCTGCAAAGAGGCTCTCAACCATCTTATCTTTCTTAATAAGCTCGAAATCCACTATATAGTAACTGTCCAGACTGAACTGCTCAAAAAAGCTCTGGAGCTCATGGCTGAAGGATATCACCCTGGTTATAATCCTGAGACTGCCGGCTTCCTGACCAGCCTTGTCTATCCTTGACCGTATGGTATCTATCCTGGATTCCTCATTGCTGAAGATATTGATTGTATTAATAACCAGGTTCAATCCTTTGCAGTCCCTTCCTTCATCTTAAGGAAACTCTTTAATAGCTCAATAGGGATGGGAAATACAACGGTTGAATTGTTCTCCGCTGAAATCTCGACAAGGGTCTGGAGATATCTCATCTGGATGGCCACAGGACGGTCTTCCAGAACCTTTGATGCAAGAGCCAGCTTTTCAGAGGCCTGGTATTCTCCCTCCGCAGATATTACCTTTGCCCTTCTTTCGCGCTCTGCCTGCGCCTGGCGCGCCATTGCCCTCTGCATATCGGCAGGTATCTCCACGTGCTTTACCTCTACAGAGGTTACTTTAATGCCCCAGGGGTCAGTCTGTTCATCCAGTATCTTCTGAAGCTTTGTATTAACCTTCTCCCTGGCGGCAAGAAGCTCATCCAGCTCACTCTCCCCCAGTATAGACCTTAAGGTGGTCTGGGCGAGCTGGCTGGTAGCATAAAGGAAATTATCAACCTTTATAACTGCATCTATGGGGTTCATAACCCTGAAGTATACAACTGCATTTACTTTGGCTGTCACATTATCCTTTGTAATAATATCCTGAGAAGGAACATCCATGGTGACTATCCTGAGGCTGACCCTTTCCATCTGGTCAAATGGATAAAAAACAATGATAATCCCCGGGCCCTTGGGCTCCTTCAACACCCTGCCCAGCCTGAATATTACACCCTTCTCGTACTCTTTGAGTATTTTTATGCATGAGAAGATATAAAAGAAGAATATCCCAATTGCAAGGTAAAAGATTTGAGGCATTTTTGCTCCCTCCCCTAATTTATTTTTTTAACTGATATAACTCTATCCTTTTTTCCAAGAATTTCAACCAAATCACCTTCTTTTAATGCATCATCAGATTCGACAAGCCAGTAGCTGCCGTCAAAATGAATATAGATATCCTTATTATCAACCCTCCTTATGCTTGTCCTTTTACCGATAAAATTATCAAAGGACAGGTAATCCCTGTTTCTAAAGACCTTGAAGGTTGAAAAGGCCAGGAGAAGGATGATGAAAAACAGACCCAGGGCAATACCGAATAAAAGCGATCTGGAAACATAAAGACCTGTCTCGGCTTTATCAAAAAGCATAAGACCGCCGATCAGGAAGCTGATAATACCTCCAATACCGAAAATACCGAAGTCAGGCCTCATTATCTCTATGAAAAAGAAAAGAAAGGCAAGCAGTATCAAAGACAAACCTGCAATAGATATGGGTAGCACCTGGCTCGCAAAGAAGCCCAGCACAAGAAAGATGCTCCCCACCACGCCGGGAAATATCAGCCCCGGATTGGTAATCTCAATAAAGAGACCCAGCATTCCCAGAGAGAGGAATATCATAAACAGGTTGGGATTCTGAAGGTATCCCAGAACCTTCTCGGAGAAGGTCCTTTCAATAATTACGATGTTTTGGCCCGAAGAGAGAATTTCGATTTCAATATCATTTTTCATTATAACCTGCCCGTCAATCTGCTCCAGGAGATGACTGGTATCCCTGGCCAGTATATCTATGACCTTGTTTTCCAGTGCTTCACCGGCAGTGATATTAACACTCTCCGTAACCGCAGTTTCATACCATTTTGCATTTCTGCCCTTTTCCTCTGCAATACCCTTGATTTTAGCAATAAGGGCATTGGTTATCTTCTGCTGCATTGTCTGGTCTATTTCCTGTCCGTCAGTAGAAACGGGGTGGGCACTGCCTATATTGGTCTGGGGAGCCATGGCCGCAATATCCGCAGAGGCTACCAGGAACACTCCGGCAGAGTTGGCGCCCCCTCCCTGAGGGTAGACATAGACAACAATACACAGGGGAGCGTTTATAATATCAACAAGAATAGTCTCCATGGAAGCAACAAGCCCGCCGGGTGTATTGAGCCTTATAACGAGGATATTATCCTGATTTTCACCGGCGGTATCAATCGCCCTTTTAATGTAACGGCGGGTTACTGGCCCGATTACATCATCGACATCAGCAATATAAACCTCTGCATATGACAGGGAAGCAATAAAAAATAGAAAAACAGACAGAACAAATATCTTATTGCATTTCATCAATATCTCCGTATTTTTCCATAGCTTTCTCATAATAAGGCATGGTATATTCTACAACTGAATTTTTCATCAGATCCTTCAGGAGACTGCTGTATTTTCTCTCAAGCTCTCTGTTGTAAAGCATGGAAACGATTTCATCTTTTACTTCGGAAAAATCAGTGTAGGATCTGCCCTCAATGCTGTTTACCTTAAGCAGGACGTGATTTCCTTCATACAGAAAGGGCAGGGTCAGAAATCCGTCGCTTTTGCCCTCGAGCTTCTCCCGGAAGGTTTCATTTAAGCTGTCTTTGGTTATAACCCCCAGCCTGCCGCCTGAACCTCTGGTGCTTGCATGCTCCGAATACTGCCGGGCCATATCCTCAAATTCCTCTCCCTGTGTTATCCTGTTGTATACATCAATGGCCTGCTGATAGTCCGGACCCAGCATTATAATGCTTAAATCAAGGGCTTCTTCCTTCAGATAGTCCTCACTGTTTTCCTCATAATACTTAAGGGCATCGGATTCTGTTATAACAGGCGCTTCCAGTTTCTGCCTTACAAAATACTGAACCGTGTTTCTCCTCTTAATATTTTCAATCAGCGAACCCATGGTCAGGTTTTCCATTTTAAGCTTTTCAACGAGCTCTTCATCAGTCTCGACATTCACTGTTTTTTTTATTCTCTCAATCTCCTGTTTCAGGACTGAATCGGGTATGCGTATGCCTTCAAGCTCTGCTGCCTGGTATAGCAGCATATCATTAACCAGGCTTTGAAGCACCTGAGCAGAAAGCTTCATGTATTCCTCGGATGTAGGGCTGAGATACCTCCCCTGTTCCGTGATATGGCTTTCAACCAAAGATTTTATTTCATAATCCGTCACTGCCTGGCCGTTTACTTTGCATGCGATCTGCATGACTGTCTCCCCGTAAACAGGCAGAAATGCAAGAATTAGTATAAGAAGCAGAATCTCAAGTGTATGGTTTTTCATAATTATTTAAACTCCGTATTTATTTTTTTAACTATACTGTCAATCTCTTCATCATTAACTACAATTTTTATATTAGTTCTGTTATAAAGCTCCTTAAGAAACCTTTCCTTTTCTTCCCTTTCCCTGTCAATTCTGGCAGAAAGCAGTGCTCTTTCATATTTTTCATTCGCAGTCATCATTATTTCCGGTCTTTTATCCTTGATAAAATAAATTAGATAACCCTGACTGCCTTCAATTATGCTGGAAAAGGTGTTTTCCAATGGTTCTTCCTCACTGCCGATAATGCCCCGGGCTTTTTCCTCCGGAATATATCCTATGATATTAAGGTCAGTATTGGGATTTGAAAGCTCAAATTCGCTGTATTGACAAAGAATATCATCCAGATTATCCATATGGACAACACGCTCGTAAAGATCCGAAGCATCGCTTTCATTATCGAACACAAATTCCACCAGAAAAAGGCTGGCAGGCTCAAGTACCCTGTCACCAAGGTCCTTTAGACTTTCCCTGACCTCCTCTTCATTAATCTTTATCCTGTCCTTTATGGCGGATGAAAGAATAAAGTCAGCCTGAAAACTTCTCCTGAACTCCCTGAGGCTCTCTTCGCTGAAATAATCAGACCCTCCGAAAATACCCTCCAAAGCCTTATAAAAGTCAGAATCATCAGGCATTTTATTATTATTCCTGCCGTAGTCCAATATCATTTTCTCGATGATAAGTTCCCGGAGCACCATGTACTTAAGTTCCCCGTCATTTGCAGTGGAGCTTTCATAGTAATTCCATCCCTCCCGCTTTGACTGAAGCATGGAATAATATTCATCCACATAGAGAATCTCGTCACCGATATAAAGCATTATACTGCTTCCTTTGTCACCGGGACCGCACCCGGAAACAAATCCCAGCATAAATAAAAGGAAAAGATATAAAAGATACTTCATCCTCTTCTCAGCCGGTAACAATTTATGTGCCATAATTTCTTAATATATAGTAAAGTAATGTAAATTGCAATTAGTAAATTGCATGGATTGAAATTATTTAAGATATTTAACAGTGTATTTTCCTGTAAGTTCAGTTCTTAACTTTTCAAGGTTTTTATAATATTGTTCTGTGTAAAAGGCCTTATTGCTTTTTATCATTTCAGACCTGATAAGGGATTTTGACCTGTCAAAATCCGCGAACCCGGCATCTTTTCTATCTGTGAGCCTGATAATTGCTGAACCCTCCACGGTATCAAAAAATTCACTTGTCTGTCCGATTTCAAGCTCATTTAAAGCGGTTTCAGCGATCCTTGGGTCAAGGGAGTCACAGGTTATCCAGCCGGTATCCCCGCCGTCTCCTGCTGAGGGGTCAGAACTGTATTTTTTTGCCAGGCTCTCAAAGTCTGTACCCCTGGCAAGGCTCTCCCGGATTATCTCCTTTTGTTTGATTAGTTCGTTTTCTTCATCGCCTTTTATATAAATCAGCTGAATCCGTACTTTGGCTGGATAACTGAACAAATCCCTGTTCTTTTCATAGAATTCTGCCATGGATAATTCATCTATACCGTAAAGATCACTTTCAAGGTATTTCAGTAACATACCGGAGTATACCCTGAAGATACCGTCCCTTACATGCCTTTTAAGGTTATGGTCTTCTTTTATATCGAGGCTTCTGCCCTCCATACAGAGCAGTCTGTCAAAAACCAGCTGCTGGAGGAAAACCTTCCGGTTTTCAGAATCAACCTCCTCAGCGTCAATATTAAAGCCCCTGATAAAATAATCCAGGTCATTCCTGGTTATTGCAGTATTTCCAACAATTGCCAGAACCTCTGAATTGTCCTCAATTACAGGAATCCGTATGCATGTTCTGCCCTTGCAGGATAGCATCAGAGCAATAAACAGAATATTAAGCGCAAGTAAAATAAACAATAATTTCTGTACTTTCATTGAAATATCCTTTCATAAAGGAATTCACATTCTCTAATAATGCTTTCAAGTGAACTGTCCTTTATATTAATAATAAGCTGGTTTTCTTTGAGCTGGTATTTATTGCTGGATTGCCGGACAATTTTCAGCAGGGCATCAAGTTTCAGGGTATTGTTTTCATAAAGGGAAAGAACAAGCAGATTTCCTCTTCCTGTTATACCCTTTATACCCTTTTTGCTGCTTTTTATCCTCAGCCTGTTGATAAGTATGACATTGTCCACTTCCCGGGGAACAGGGCCGAACCGGTCCTGCATTTCCTCCGTAACCATTTCAAGGCTGTCATAATCCTGGCATCCTGATAATTTTTTATAAAAGCTGAACCTTTCCGACACATCGCTTATATAAACCGGAGGTATATAACTGCTTTTATCAAGTTTTATCTCAACTTCACCGCAGGCGGAAATCCTGTTTCCCCTCAGTTCTTCAACTGTGTCCTGCAGCATTTTTGTATAGAACTCTATGCCCAGCTGTTCAATGTGGCCTGACTGCTCCTTGCCTACCAGGTTTCCTGCACCCCTTATGTCAAGATCATATCCTGCAAGCTGAAAACCGGCACCCAGCTCCGACAGGTTCATAATTGCCTGCATCCGCAGTTTACCGTCACTGGTCATTTTCCTTTTGCTTTTAATAATCATATATGCATAAGCCTGCCTGTTTGTTCTTCCTACCCGGCCCCGGAGCTGGTAAAGCTGTGCCAGCCCCAGTCTGTCAGCATTATCGATAAGTATGGTATTGGCATTGGGAATGTCAAGCCCTGATTCTATGATGGTTGTGCAGAGAAGGATATCATATTTCCTCTCGACAAAATTAAGCATAACCCTTTCCAGGCTGGAATCGCGCATCTGTGCGTGGCCCACGGCAATTCTTGCTTCCGGGAGTATGTCGCTGAGCCATTTTCCAACACTGTATATTGACTGCACCCTGTTGTGAACAAAGAACACCTGCCCGCCCCTTTTCAGTTCCTTTAAAACAGCATCTCTCACAAGGTGGTCCTGTTTCTCAATAATGCTGGTTTTGATTGACATCCTGTCCTTTGGGGGGGTTGATATAAAGCTCATATCTCTAAGGCCGCTCACAGACATATAATAGGTCCTTGGTATAGGAGTTGCAGTCAGGGTAATGGTATCAACCTCTTCTTTTAGGAATTTCAGTGACTCCTTGTGCTTTACTCCGAAGCGGTGCTCTTCGTCTATAACCAGGAGGCCCAGGTCACAGAACTCGATATCATTTGAAAGAAGCCTGTGGGTTCCAATTACGATATCTGCCTTCTTTTCCTTTATACTTTTTAATATGCTGTTTTCCCTTCCGGAATCCGTGAACCTTGACAGCATCTCTATATTCACCGGTGTGCCTTTGAAACGGTCCATGAATGTTATATAATGCTGCTGGGCAAGAACCGTCGTTGGAACAAGGACAGCAACCTGCTTGTTGTTCAGCACGGCCAGATAGACCGCTCTCATCACCACCTCTGTTTTACCAAAGCCTACATCCCCTATCAGAACCCTGTCCATAGGGCTTTCCTTTTCCATATCCTGCTTTATCTCATGGGTCGTTCTGTACTGGTCATCAGTCTCCTCATACAGAAACCCCGAATCAAACTCCTCTTCATAATCAGAGAACCTCTGAAAAGAATACCCCTTCTTCAGGCTTCTTTTCGCATAAAGGTCAAGGAGTTCAGAAGCATAGGCCATCAGTTTTTCCTTTATGCGCTTTTTTCTATCGGAAAACCTGGCTGATTTGAGCTTATCCAGGGCAATATCCTTATCCCCGGAGGCATAACGGTGTATTGAACCCAGATTATACACAGGTATATATAATCTGTCTTCATCCCTGTAGAGTATCTCCACAAAATCGATCAGGTTACTGTCTATATCCATGGTCTTTATTCCGGCATACCTTCCTATCCCGTAAGAGCTGTGAATTATAAAATCACCGGTCTTCAGACTTAAAACTGAGCTCAGGTCCTGAAGAGACCTCTTTTTTGCATCTCTTTCCTTTTCGAACCTGTGCCCGAATATCTCCGTTTCAGAAACAAAGACAACCCTGAAATAATCTGACATAAAACCCCTGGCAAGCTCGCCCTTTATTATATGCACACCGCTTTTCTCAAACCAGTCGCCGGTTACTTCAGCCATAATTCCCTTTGATTCCAGTATTCCCTTCAGGTTGGATATAAGCTTATCAGAGGGAAGGGCTATAAGGATGCTGTTTCCCTTCTTTGACCATGATAGAACATCATCAGAGAATCTGTCGATGTTTCCATGATAATTCTCAAGATAACTTGATTCGACATGCAGGTCCTCATGACCCTGGAAAACAAGGTTCATTGAGAAATGATACTGCTTCAGCATGTGACCTGTAATACTTTTTAGCAGTTTCTGACAGCTTTCAGCAATAAAGCCTTCCTCCAAAGCTGTACACTGATGGCTGTGTGAATCGCTTTGGCCGGCATTTTCGGAAAAATCGCCCTTTTCATCAAGTATTATCCTGGTCTCATCGGTTAAATAATCAGCTATGGAGGATTTATATAAAAGACTGCTCAAAAACTCTTCGCTTGTGCTGTCGGGGTTAAGCATGTCTTCCAGCATTTCTGCCAACTTCTGGCTTTGAGCATAGCTTGCTACGTTTACTGCCCGGGACGCATCCCTTACATATTCCTGGCTGTAAAACCCATAAATGGGACTGACAGGTACCAGCAAAGTCTCTTTTATGCTTTTTATGGATCTCTGACTTAGATGGTCAAAACTCCTTATGGAAGATATCCGGTCTTCTTCGTCAAATTCTATCCTTATGGGGAAATCGCCCAGAGGTATGAATATATCAGTGATAAACCCCCTGGTGCTGTACTGTCCTTCCGATACTACCAGATCAGACCTCTTGTAGCCGTATGTGAAAAGCTGATTGAGAAACTCATCCCTGTCAAGCCTTTTTCCATGGCAAAGCTCAATACAGTACTCCATTACATCCAGGGGCCCGGGCAGGTTCATGAAAAGAGATGCATGGTCTATAATGCTGATGATATTTTTGTATCTAAGCATATTATAAAGAAAACGGTACAGGGCTGTCCTGTAAAATACTTTGTCTTCTCTGTCCCGGCTTAGAACATTTATATAAGGTCTTTCCCTGTCAGTATCCCGGCTGGAAATAAGTGTCAGGATGGTTGATTTTATAAGCCCGGCTTCCTCTGCATTGGGAGACACTACAAGCACCGGAGAGAGTCTTAATTTATAGGACTTGAGTATGATATAGGCCTTGAGCTTTGAATTGCCCACTGCAATGTCGATGTTTTTCTTATCTGCCAATAAGCTTTCAAAGCAAAGAGGTGGGTTCATGGTCAGGGGCGTCTGGCTATCTCTCCGGCAATCCTGTTTACAGCTGACTTCAGGCCGCTGAGAATAACATCATGGTCACTGCTTTTTAATGAAAAGGTATGCTTGGCGGTAAAAAGCGTGGTCCGCTCATCGGAATCAATCAGCTCCATCTCAAGGGAGAACCTTACATTCTCATTCACCGGGTTATCGACAAAAAACTGGGTATGGCATCCTTCCAGGCATATTACAGCCCCTGCCAGGACATATTTCGCTTCCGAGGGATATGAAGAGGTCTGTCTGTCCACATGGGAAAATATGCCCTTTTCCTTAAGGGCATTGGAAACAAAATCTCCTGCAGTTTTTTTCAGGTTAATTCTTCTCAATTCATTATCGTAAAGCTCATAATCATCATTGCCTATAAAGACAAAATCCGGCACATACAAGGATTCACCGGGTTCAATGGCATTATTTGAAGCATAGAACCAGTCAATATCCCCTCCCTTTTTCAGCAGGTCATAATCCCTTATAATCCCCATTCTTTCCTGAAAAGGAACAAAATTACCCTTGCTTGAGCATCCAGCTGAAAGAAGGGCCAAAATGCACAAAAAAGCAATCATTAGGGAATAAATGCCATCTTTATTAAAAGGGTATGACATCATCATCTTCCTGTATATCGTCCTCCGGGCTCATATCGTCTTTAAATCCGTCATCTCTTGAATCTTTGCTTGAATAATCCCTTGACTCCTTTCTGTCACCCTGGAGAAGAAGGACAGTATTAGCATTGATTTCAAAAATTTTCCTCTTATTGCCGTTCTGATCAGTGTATTCCCTTGATCTCAGGGATCCCTCAACATAGACCAGGTTTCCCTTGGAAAGATAATTTTTAACGAACTGTGCTGTTTTTTCCCAGGTAATAACACTGTGCCACTCCGTTCTTTCTCTTCTCTCATTGCTCGCACTGTCATTCCAGTAGTCTGTGGTAGCGATATTCAGTTTTGTAAGGGTTTTCCCTGAAGATGTGGTCATGGATTCAGGGTCTCTTCCCAGTCTGCCTATTAGCTGAACTTTATTAAGGTATTGAGCCATTTTAATTCTCCTCCTCCCTGTTATATTCTGTTATTTCTTTTATATTAAAGATCGGTTTATTCTGGCTTTCATAATATATTCTGACCATCATCTCAGCAAGAAGGCCCAGGGCTATGAACTGAACTCCTACAATAAACATCATAATACCGAGAAGGGCAACGGGGTTCCGGTTTATATTGAACTGCATAAAAAGCTTCATGTAAACAGCCGCAAGCTCCAGTATAAAGCTGGAAATAATAGCAAAAAGTCCCACGCCCCCGAAGATATATATGGGGCCCTTATGGAAACTAAGGAGGAATCTCACTGTTATAAGGTCCAGTACAACCTTGAAAGTCCTTCCAAGGCCATATTTGCTTTTCCCGAAATCCCTGGGCCTGTGATCTACCTCAACCTCGGTTATCCTGGCTCCGACCCAGGAACACAAGGCCGGAAGGAACCGGTGCATTTCTCCGTATAGTTTAATGCTCTGTATAACATCTCTGCGGTAGGCTTTCAATGTACAGCCGTAATCATGGAGCTTTACCCCCGTAATTATGGATATAATCCAGTTGGCAATCCTGGAGGGAAGTATTCTTGTAAAAAACCTGTCCTTTCTCTTCTTCCTCCATCCTGAGACTATATCATAACCCTCCCCGGCTTTGCTGATAAGGCGAGGGATCTCGGATGGCGGGTTCTGAAGGTCTCCGTCGATCGGAACAATATACATGCCTTTTGCCTCCTGAATTCCTGCTGCCATGGCTGAGGTCTGCCCGAAATTCCTCCGGAACTGAATAATCCTAATTCTATTAAAGTTATAGGCTGAAATCTCATTTTTGAGGTATTCTACGGTCTTATCCGTGCTTCCGTCATCAATAAAAATAATCTCTATATTGTAATCTACGGATTTTTCCAGTTCAGACAGCTCTTCTGCCAGTTTCTTTACATTTGACTGCTCATTATAGAGGGGAATAATTACTGAAATTCGATATTCCATAAATATTTTGTTATTTCCTATTAGGCCTTAAGTCAATAAAATAATGACCGTTCTCAAGTTCTGACAATATCAGCACCTTTCCTCAGCATCTCGATTATATTCAGGCCATAGGCGCATTTTCTTTCACATTCCCCACAGCCCGTACAGTCCTGGAATTTTTTTGCCTGTCCCTCAAGCCTTTCCAGCACCCACTCCTTAAGGTTATATCTCTCCCAGTAGGCAATCAAAAGAAGCAGAAAAGGAATATTAAGCCCCTGGGGACAGGGCATGCAGTATTCGCATCTTCGGCAGAATTCCCCGCTCCACAATGCTTTTTCTTCATAAAGCATTGACATCTCCTTTTCATCAGGCTTTTCTATATTCGGCAGAACCGACAGATTATCATCAACCTGGCTTTTGCTGTCCATACCGCACAAAGCAACGGATGTCCCCCTGCTGAGTATATACCTCAGATTAAGGGCTACCCTCCTTAAAGCTCCCCCTGCCGCAGGCTTCATGGCCAGGACGGGAATATCCATGGAGACAGCCAGGGGAATAAGCACTCTTTCACACTCCGTCTCAATGATATTATGGGGAACCTGCACCGCTTCAAATATCCCCAGCATTAAAGCCTCAGCAAGCACACCGGGGATATGGCCCGTAATACCAATATGCTTTACCCTGCCTGCTTTCCTGGCCTCTGTAAGAGCCCTTAATGCCCCTTTTTCCATATCAGTGATTTTTTTCAGTTCCTGCAGCGAGTTTACACAATGAAGCTGATAAAGGAAGATAAAATCCTGCTTCATTTTATTAAGGGATATCTCAATATCCCTTTTCATATCCTCATAAGACCTTACCATGGATTTGGTAGCTGTATAGACCCCGGGGCCGAAGCTTTCAAGAGCATGCCCGATCTTCTCCTCAGAATCTGTGTAGCCCCTGGCGGTGTCAACCAGGTTGATCCCCCTGGAAAAGGCATAATGCAGAAGGCCTATGGCATCCTTCATTCCAAGCCTCTGTATGGGTATTCCCCCGAAACCTACAGGATTTATCAGCCTCCTGCTTACCATCTCCTGGATATTCATGTCTTTGTTCCCTGCCCTTTCATTCAATAGTATTTAAGCCTTATACCGCTGTCTTTTACCTCTCTTCTGGATACAATGCAGATACTGCTGTTACTGGAAAGATCCTCAAGTATTTCTACCGCCTGGTCCAGAAAAGGGGCTGTAACATAGAGAACCATCCCTCTGCCCACCCTTGAGCATTTATCAAGAAAAAAAAGGTTCTCATAGCTTTCAGCAATAAACCTTAGAAATACTATATCCCGGTTTTCAATCAGGATATCAATCCTGTGCCAGGTTATATCATGCAATGCACGATTTATTCTATCCCTACAAGGGCTTTTATATACTGAAGCCTGTGATATAGCTCAGGTTTATCGCTTTCCTTCTGGGAGAGCTTTCCCTGAAAATCACTGATGCTTTCAAAACCCCTGGCATCCATCCAGTCGGATATCTCTTTCAGCATATCCTTTATACAGCCCAGCCCGTTAATGTATAATGCAGAGCATATCTGCACCGCATTCGCACCCGCCAGAAGCATTTTTATAATGCCCCCGGAATCATGTATCCCTCTTGCTGAAGCAATATCGCATTTCAATATGCCTGAAAGGATGGCTGTCCACCGGAGTGAAAGATTTATCTCTTCAGGAGAACTGAATTTCTGGCCCGGAACCACCTTCATGCTTTTTGTATCTATATCGAACTGGTAAAAGCGGTTGAATATTACAATCCCCCTGGCCCCTGCAGCCCTCAAATTCTGAGTGAAATTAGGAAGCGAGGAGAAGTGGGGGCCTATCTTTATGGAAACCGGTATCCTTAAACTCCCGGATAGCTTCTCAACCACCGATATAAACTCATCCTCCACCATTTTAGAGTCATAGAGAGGACCCTTGTTAATGGTTGCCATATTTATCTCCAGGGCATCAGCACCGGCTGATTCAATCTGTCTTGCATACTTTAGCCATCCCTTTGAGGATACACAGTTAAGGCTCGCTATAACAGGTATATCGGTAAATCTTTTGGCCTCCTGGATAAGCTTTGCATAATTTTCGGGTCCAAGGCTCATGCCAATGTTCTTTACATACTCAAAAGCCTCGGAATGCCACGAAGGCAGGCTGTAGCTCTCTATTTCCTCCTTATCTGCAAATATCTGCTCTTCAAAGAGAGATTTAAGGACAATAGCCCCGGCACCCGCTTCACAGCATTTCTTTATACCCTCTATCTTCCCTGTAATACCGCAGCTGGCGACTATGACAGGATTCTTAAGCTCGAATCCCAAATATCTGGTTTTAAGGTTCTGCATTATTCCAGTATCTCCTTATATTTGAATTATTCACTGGCTAAATATACCACCTGAATCTGTTTCATGCAAATTATTAAAGATTCTTGTTAAAACAAAATAGAAATGTCCCCGTTCCCCTTCTAATAATTTGGTATTTCATATCGGCTGGAAGAAAAATTACAGAACTTCATACCGCAGGATACTCATTATTTTTTATCCTGAAGGCCAGTGACAAATTCTATTAAATACCATGGTTATAAAATACCGCCTTTCTGTGTTATCCAGTGTTTAAGGATACTCAGAGCTTTTTATATCCCTTATATATGCTGAAGCAAAAAGATCCGTCCCTTTTGCTTCGGGAGGATAGCAGGGGGCAAGCCCCCTGCACCCCCAAAGTATCAAATTACCAAATGATCTCTATTGCCCGCTGCGGACCGGCCAGGCATAGCCGGTACCCGCCTTAAAGTTGAGGTCCACAAAGCCGTAGCCCAGGAGCACGTTCCACGCACTGGCCGTAAGGTAAGCAAAGGTAGTAGACGACCAGTTGCGGTACTGAACACCGGTAAAGGGATGCCCGTCTGGCAATGCAGGATAATTCTCTGAAAGGTCTATAAGGCTGTGAAGCTCAAGGACATTGGGTAGCCTCCAGTCATCATGGCCCCCGTTTGTAAGGGCATTGCACCAGTCTATGGCATCATTCCAGGCCTTAAGTCCGTCAATATTTGCATCTTTGGTCCACATAAGCCCTGTTAAATTGTCCGTTACCGTCCCGTCACCATGATCAGTAAACCTTGGATCGGGCCACTGGACTCCCATCTGGTAATACCCGTCATCTCCATCACGATAAGAGGTTATCTGCCCTGTCCGCGGGACTGGGGCAGGACCGTCAGTTAAACCCCGCACTGCCCAGGTATAGTGTGTATCAGTCTTATCATAATACAACGAATGTCCATAACCTATATTTACATACCAGGCATTACCGGTACTATTGGTATAAGTGGATGAGGACCAGTAATCGCTGTTCTGAACATCTGTGAAGGGATGGCCGGCAGGCAGTCCCGGGTTGTATTCCCCATTATCCAGAAGGCTCAAAAGCTCGCTCCTGTTGGGCAGGCGCCAGTCAGAATGGCCCCCGTGGGTAAGGGCATTGCACCAGTCTATGGCATCGTTCCATGTCTTTTCCCCGTCAATATTGGCGCTTTTGGTCCACATAAGCCCTGTTAGATTGTCCGTTACTG
>CAYSKJ010000075.1:0-8375 GCA_964431655.1 uncultured bacterium
ACCCCATGGGAATCATCAGCTATAGTGGTAACGCCCTCTTCGAAGCTGTTACTGAATTTTCTGCAGACAGATACAAATTTATCAAAGGGACAGTAATCCCCCCTCATGGAAAAAACACCGTCGGTAATAACAAGGCAGCGTTTACCCTTGCCCACTGCTTCATTCATTTTAGCCTCAAGGTCATCCATATTATTGTGCTTATAGATTAGTTTCAAAGCCGGGCGGGCAAGCTTCATGGCATTTATAATGCAGTTATGGTTGAGTTCATCGCTTACCAGGACTGTCTCAGATGTTGTAAGGGGTGTTATGACCCCCATGGATGTGACGTATGCGCTGGAGAATATCATGCCTGATTCCTTTTTATGAAACCTGGCAAGCCTTTTTTCAAGCTCAACATGAGGCCTGTAGGTGCCGGAGATGAATCTTACAGCACCGGGGCCGACGCCGTAGGCTGATGAACCTTCTTCTTCAGCTGCAAGCACATCCTTCCGGTGGGCAAGTCCGAGGTAGGAATTGGAATTCATTTTCATAAACTCCTTATCGCCGTAGCCCTCCACCAGATAGCGGGGGCCTTTCTCGCCCCGGGCTGGAATGACCCTGTTTATAACCATTTCATCGCCCTTGGCCGTGCCCTTTTCTTTTAGCTCGTTTACATGGTTTATTAAAGCTTTATTGAGTTTATCTATGGACATCTCTATTGCTCCTTATTTTAGTTTTTTGCTCAATTGTTCAAGCATATCCCTGGTCATGGAAGCCAGGTCATAATCCGGTTTCCAGCCCCATTCTGTTCTTGCTGCAGAATCATCCACTGATTCCGGCCATGAATCAGCTATGGCCTGTCTGTAATCCGGCTCGTAGCTTATGGTAAAATCTGGTATATGCTTGCGTATCTCATCTGCCATTTCTGCAACGGTGAAACTCATGCCTGCCACGTTGAAGTCTGAATGATGCTTTAATTTGCTGAAATCAGCTTCTAAAAGGTCAATGGTAGCTTTCAGGCAGTCGGGCATGTACATCATGGGAAGCCTGGTGCCTTCCTTGACAAAGCATTTGTATTTTTTATACTGAACAGCATCATAATAGATTGCTACCGCATAGTCAGTAGTGCCTCCCCCGGGAAGGGTTTCATGGCTTATTATGCCCGGGTATCTAAGACCCCTTACATCCAGGCTGTACCTCCTGACATAGTAGTCTCCCAGCAGTTCTCCTGCAACTTTTGTAACGCCGTACATGGTGGCAGGCTTGAGCACGGTCTCCTGGGGTGTGTTAATTCTCGGGGTTTCAGGTCCGAAGACTGCAATGGAGCTGGGGACCAGAACCTGTTTCATATTCTTTTCCCTGGCAGCTTCCAGTACGTTGATAAGGCCGTTCATATTTATGTTCCATGCCATCATGGGGTTCTTTTCACCAACGGCAGAAAGGATTGCAGCCATGTTTACGATATGGTCGATTTTATATTTGTCGCAAACCTCCCCCAGCCTGCTTTTATCCATGACATCAAAGAATTCAAAAGGGCCTGATTCCTTAATTTTCCGGGTTGGTTCAGTCTTCCTGGTAGAGGCAATAACATTATTATTGCCGTATATCTCTCTCATTTTCAGTGTGAGTTCAGAGCCTATCTGTCCTACAGCACCGATTATAAGGATCTTTTTCATTCAGAATCTCCTTTTAATATTAATTCAAAGTTATTTTTTTTGGCACTCATGTCTTGTAAAACACAATATAACTGCTTTTAAAGCCTTGTCAAATAAGAAAATGAGAAGAAATAATGATTATAGGCTATTTTCTTTTTAGAGTATAGGTGCGGTTAGATAGGCCGCTCTTGATAATGTACGGAACCATAAGGGTTTTACGGAAATATCATCTTTATTCATGCTTCTTGAACGCAAAAAATCCCCGATAAACATCTGTTCTAATTCCCGGGCAAAAGAAGAATCCTTCATCAGGGCAGTGATTTCAAAATTCAGTCTGAAAGAACGGTTGTCAAGATTTACTGTACCTATGCCGCAGTATTTATCATCAACCAAAAAAGCCTTTCCATGAAGAAAGCCCTGATTATAGCGGTATACTTTGATATCTGCATCTATAAGGGAACCAATAAAGGCATAGGCTGCATAGTAAACAAGCATATGGTCAGGTTTTTCAGGTATAAGCACCCTTACATCAACCCCTCTGAAGGCTGCCAGCTTCAATGCCGCCATTACCCCTTCGTCGGGCACGAAATAGGGGCTTGATACCCATAAGCGCTCCCGGGCTGTATTTATCATATGCTGTATCATGAGGCTCGCTGTATCAAACCGGTCTGCCGGCCCTGACGGTATAATCAGGCAGGGCGAACCAATATCAACAGGTGCTGACGGTATCCAGTTCAATTCTGGTATTTCATCGGTTGCCCAGTACCAGTCTTCAAGAAATGAGATCTGCAGACCAAGGACTGCAGGGCCGCTTATCTTTAAGTGTGTATCACGCCAGGGTCCCAGTCTTTTAATTCCCCTTAAATATTCATCACCTATGTTCAGACCGCCCACCCATCCATGCTTTCCGTCTGCAACCACTATCTTCCTGTGATTTCGGAAGTTTATCTGAAAGCTCTTTAAAAGACCCCTTGAACTGCTGAACTTGTTAATCTGAACTCCTTCTTTCAGTAGTTCGTTTATGTAGGATAACGGAAGTTTGTGGCTGCCTAAGGCATCATAGAGAAAAAAGACGCTTACTCCCTGCCGGGCCTTCTGAATCAGACTGTCTTTCAGTTCTCTGCCAAGATTATCATCCCTTACAATATAGAATTGTACCAGGATATAGCTTTGGGCTGATTCGATACCTTCAAAAATGCTTTGAAAGGTCTCATCCCCGTCTATAAGCAGGCTAAGGCTGTTTGCTTCAGTAAAAGGCATTTTTGCCAGATTCTGAGGGGCACTCAGGGTATGGTCGGATATGTCCGGCTGATATATAAAGGGGCCTGCATGTTCATATTTGGAACGGATTATATTGGCAAGTCTGGTATCCTTATTGCTTCTTGCGGTTACATACCCCTGGAATTTTGAATGACCGAAAAGCCAGTAGGCAGGAACAGCAACATAGGGAAAGGTGTTTAAGGATACTATCCAGGCTATGCTGGCCGGTGATGTTCGGGCAGTGAACAGAGCCCTGATTGATGAAAGGAATCCAATTAGATGAAGTATTATCAATAAAACAGCCACAATGCCGCTCCTTTTTTAACAAGGGTTTTTTTAGCAGCAAGGCAATCATTTTCAGATTCTTTCATTTTTTTCATGTATAAAATTTCTGCCAACATCTGTTTTATTATAATAAATTTATCTCTTTTTTTGTCAAAAATGAAATTGTTTGAATAAATTCTTATTAATTTACTTGTTTTTTTAAATCCCAGCATTTAAAATCATAGCAGATTTAACCTTAAAAACACAATTCAGAGAGGTGAGACATGCGCTGGAAAGGGAGAAGGCAAAGCGATAATGTAGAGGATATGCGGGGTAAGACTGCTAAAAAAGCGGCTGTTGGAGGTATTGGCGTTATCGTTATAGCCGCCATAATTATGCTTCTCGGGGGAAGTCCCGAGGATGTCATGAAGGTCGTGAACACCACACAATCCATGTCCCAGTCTTCCAATGAACCCTATGTCTTGTCCCAGGAGGACAAAGAGCTTGGAGAGTTTGTCTCGGTTGTGCTCGCTGATGTGGAGGATGTGTGGACAGAAATATTCAGAACAAACGGCATGGAATACCGCAAGCCCCGGCTTGTTCTCTTTTCTGATGCCGTTACATCTGCCTGCGGGTTTGCCCAGGCTGCTACCGGCCCTTTTTATTGCCCCGGGGATGAAAAGGTCTATATTGACCTGGCTTTCTTTAAGGAAATGAAGGACCGGCTGAATGCTCCGGGAGATTTTGCATGGGCTTATGTTATAGCCCATGAGGTAGGGCATCATGTCCAGACCCTTCTGGGTGTCATGGAACAGGTTCAGGGCCTGAGGAACAGGATGGAGCAGATTCAGTACAATAAGCTTATGGTATGCCTGGAACTCCAGGCTGACTTCTATGCAGGCATATTTGCCCACTATGCAGAGAGAAAGCTCAATGTTCTCGAGGAAGGTGACATCGAGGAGGCCATGAATGCCGCTTCCGCCGTTGGCGATGACCGGCTTCAGAAGATGCAGACAGGCTGGGTGGTTCCTGACTCCTTTACCCATGGCACATCAAAACAGCGCATGGAATGGTTTATGAGAGGGTATAGGACAGGGGATATCAGCCAGGGCGATACCTTCTCCTATTACGGTTTCAGCAAATAATCTTTTTTGAAAAATGATGTAAAATTTACCAAGGGAGGACTTTAATATGAAAAAGCAGTCAATGCTTATAATTCTGCTTATTTTAACAGCAGGAATAATTTACAGCCAGGAGGCGATAATCATTGACCACAGCTGCACAGATTATAGCCAGATTCCTGAATACTGGATTCAGGCAGCCAAGGACAGCCTGCTTATAGGCTACGGCCATACATCCCACGGAAGTCAGCTTGTAACGGGTATCACGGCCTTTGAAAACGCCCTGGGGGGTATCTGGAATTTTGATATGACATCCTGGGGTCTTAATGTCGGGGTGTTTTTAAACGATTACTGGGCCGGGGGCGATCTGGGGCATAACGGCGACCTGACATGGAGGGACAGCACTGTAAGCGGGCTCAATCACCCGAATAATGACCGCAATGTGATAATGTGGTCATGGTGCGGGGGCTGTTCTGATAATACAGAGTCAGGGATAAACATATACCTTAATGCCATGAACCAGCTGGAACTGGATTATCCGGATGTCACCTTCATCTATATGACCGGTCATCTCGACGGCAGCGGTGATACAGGGAATCTGAACCTGCGCAATGAGCAGATAAGGGCCTACTGTCAGGCCAATAATAAGATACTCTTTGATTTTGCTGATATTGAAAGCTATGATCCGGATGGTCTGGTTGATTATATGAGCCTGTACTGCAATGACAACTGCGATTACAGCGGAGGAAACTGGGCACAGCAGTGGCTCAGCGCCAACCCGGGCTCTGAACTGGCTTTGGTTTCCGGCAGTTGCGATTCCTGTGCCCATTCCCAGGCACTTAACTGTGTATTGAAGGGCGCAGCCTTCTGGTGGATGCTTGCCAGGATAGCAGGCTGGGAAGGCCCGTATAATGTAAAAGATGACGCCGTAGTGAGCATTGAGAACCCTGCAATTATGGGTTTATGGCAGTACAGCCATAATGCGGAAAAAGCAGGCTGGATTAGCCTTATAAGGAATGTGACAGCATCCAGGATAAAAACCGGTGACATTACCGGGGACGGATCCATGGAGATAGTTGCCGACCTGGATGGGTACGGCCTTTACTGCCATTCCGGGAGCGGAGGATGGTCAGCTATATCTTCGAGCTGTCTGGATTTTGACCTTGCTGTGGATGAAGAAGGGCATTCCAGACTGATTGCTTCCTTTGAGGGTAATGGAGTCTATCTCTGGGACTATGATACCGGGACATGGGAGCTTCTTATGAATATTCCCGCCGACATAGTCCTGGCTTATGACCGGGATGGCAACGGAGCGGATGAGTTAGCAGCGGTATTCAGTGATTTTCAGGGGCTTTATTATTATTCCTTCAGCACCGGGACATGGACCAGTATTATGAGCCTGTCGCCCCTCCAGATAATTTCAGCCGATATTGATGCTGATGGTGCTGATGAGATAGTATCGGCCTTTTCGGGCTATGGTACCTACATTATTACTCAGAGCAGTGTTTCAAGGATAAGTTTCGGAACTCCTGATACGGGATGCTTAATGTCTTCAGGGAATTCACAGGGCGATGCCGGAGATGAGATAATGATGACTTATGCCGGGAGGACCTACTGCTACAGTAATGGTTCGGGATGGTCCATGTTAGTGCCGGCATCTTTCAAGAGAGCAGCTTTCGGCAAGTTTACAGGTCAGGTACTGGACGATCTCATTGCCTGCGAAACTTCTTCAGGGAATATCTACCTGTTTGATTCCGCCTTGTATCAATGGCAGCTGCTTTTATTTAATGCTGATACGAACGCAATCTCATCAATAAGGGATTAATGCCAGCAATTCTGCTGAAAAATTAATTATATAGGGAGGTATTTTTTTATGAGGAAATGTCTGCTGACAATTCTCCTCTTATGCAGTACTGTTCTCTATAGTCAGGGTACGGTAAGAGATGTATTGGACAATACAGTTATCCCCTGTACCGTTACCTATGGCACCGTTGTGAATGTATCAACTGTCCAGGAGCTCAAAAATGCAATAAACCTGGCGAATTCCAGCGGAGGTAATATGACTGTGCTGATTGCCGACGGTACTTATCAAATTGCAACTGAATCCTGGTACCCCTATATAACAGGTTCCAATATTGTTTTTCGGAGTGAATCGGGCAGAAGGGATGATGTGATACTAACCGGAAGCGGAATGGAATACGGATCAGGGACAGAAAATATATTCTATCTTGCCGGTAATAATATAGTAATTGCCGACCTTACCCTGCGGGAGGCCGGAAACCACGGGATAGCCACCCATACGGACTCCCATCTTTTTTATAATTTGAGGATACAGGATACCTATGAGCAGATGGTCAAGGGTACCGCCAGCGGAGACGGGGCTGACAACTGCACGGTTGAATGCTGTCTTTTTGAATACACCTCAGGCATAGGTCCCCAGTACTATATCGGCGGAATTGATGTTCACATGGGCGATGGGTGGACCATTAAGGACAATGTGTTTATGCACATCAAAAGCCCTTCGGGTTCTGCAGCGGAGCATGCAGTGCATTTCTGGAATAATTCCTCCGGCAATACCGTGGAGCGCAACCTTATTATGGACTGCGACAGGGGTATAGGCTTTGGTCTCGGTACTTCGCCGAATACAGGGGGCATTATAAAAAACAATATGATATATAATGATGGTACAGGAATATTTAATGATGTGGGCATAGGGCTTGAGAGCTCTCCAGGGACCAGGGTCTATAATAATACAATCTTCATTCAATACATGAACTCCATAGAATACAGGTTTTCCTCAACCGTTAATGTGGACATAAAAAATAACCTTGTAAACCGGCCTGTAACCTCGCGTGACGGTGCAACCGGAACAGCGGAATCCAACCATACGGATGCCCAGCTTTCATGGTTTAATGACCCCGATTCCGGGGACCTTTCCCTTTTTTCAGACATATCCGGGGTTGTTGATTCGGGTATTGACCTGTCAGGGTATGTGGAGGATGATATTTATAAAACTATTAGACCCATCGGGACAGCCTGGGATATAGGCGCTCACGAATACATTCCTGCTCCGGCAGATTCAGCGGCAATAAGCATGGAGAACCTGGCTCTGGAGGGGATATGGCATTGGATTTATGATCCCCTGGGCGGGCAATGGTCCAGGCTTCTGGCAGGAGTAGCATGTAACGGTATGGAGGCTGGAGATATAACCGGAGACGGCAACATTGAACTGGTAGCCAATATAACCGGCCAGGGGCTATGGATGTATTCTTTTTTAAGCTCCAGCTGGACTTTCCTGGGGAATGAAGCCATTAATTTTGCTCTCTGCAGGGCAAGTCTCAAAATGCCCCTTCAGGTTTCAGCATCCTTTGAGAGCCAGGGCCTTTATATACTTAACTATAATACCATGACCTGGTCACGGATAATCAATATCCCTGCAATAATCCTTGAATCGGGGAATATTGATGACACCCAGACTGATGAGCTTTTACTTTCCTTTAGCGGGATAGAAGGGATATACACTTACAGTTTTGCTGACCAGAAGTTTTCTCTTATAATTGCTGTAAGCCCAGACCAGGTAATATCCGGTGATATTTCCGGGGATGGTATGGATGAGATTATTTCAGCTTTTGAAGGATTCGGGATATATTCCATAAAGAAGGCCCAAGGTACCGGGTGGGATATCACCAGACTCACATGGGGCACACCGGATCCGGGCCATTTCATGTCTGCAGGTAATATATCAGGATCCGGTGCATCAGAGCTGGTTTTTACCTATCTTGGGAGGACATATGTCTACTCCCATGATACCAGGGGCTGGTCGGTCCTGGTCAATGCACCCCTTAAGAGGATTATATCCGGGAAGTTTACAGGCAATGTCCTTGATGACCTTATTGTTTGCGAAAGCATTACAAATAATATCATCCTGTATAAGGCTTCTGAGTCCTTGTATGAAACCCTGGCTTTTGGCGGTGATGCGGGGTCAATGACCTCGGTGGGGAACTGACTGTATTTATTTGCCTCTTACGGTGATAAGGGATATTTCACCGGGTTTCCAGAGCCTCATGCGGGGTCCCCATGTTCCTGTTCCCCGGTT
>CAYSKJ010000075.1:8385-14454 GCA_964431655.1 uncultured bacterium
GTTTACTACAAGCTTCATGCCCATTATGTCATATTCACCGCTCATATAAGGATATCTGGTCCGGGCAAGCAAGTTGAAAGGCCATATCTGGCCATTGTGGGTATGGCCCGATATCATCAGATCAGCGCCCTGCTGAGCTATAAGACGGGTTTCCCATGGGGTATGGGATATAAGCACAGTAAATCCCGGGGGTATATTTCCCAAAGCATTTTTTATATAATCCTTGCCTGACTCTTCTCTTCTTTTTGCCAGGGTGAGATCATCAATCCCTGAAATTACAAGGCCATCGGCAATTTCGACCCATTCATTCTCCAGGAGCCGGATGCCGGATTGTTGCAGTATCTCTCCCATTACATCCCTTCTGTTTTCCCTCCTGGAATCATGATTTCCCCTTACAGCCCAGACGCCGAGGGGTGCTTTAAGTGTCGTCATGACTGGAACCATCAGGTCCGGATCGCTTGCCCGTTCGAAGATATCACCTGCAAGAACCACTAAATCAGGTTTTAATTTCATAGTCTCATCAATGCGCTTTTGTATCCATTCAGGGCCTATAAGCATTTCACCGCCGTGAATATCCGCCATTACTGCTATTGAAAAGGAATCGGGAAGATTTTCTGGCATATTATTGGTATATATTTCGTATTTTACAGGTACAGGAGGCCTTATTCCCTGGATATGGGCAGATATTGACATTAACAGGCCAAAAACCAGCCCTGCTGTCCTGATAACGGGCAAGGATTTCCTGAAAAACAGTCCGAACAGAGTAATAAAATCTGCAAGGAGAAATCCTATGGAGACAAGAAAGAGAATCCCCATTAGGTGCATCCCTATAAACTCGAGCACAATCTCAACAAGTCTCTCATGACCTCCAAATACCCTTCCCAGATAAAATAGTATCCATAATAAAACAGCAATCATGAGATATGTCCTTATCTGAATATGCCTTTTTATGAAAGGAATGCTCCAAAGCCGCAGAAATACATAGGCCTGAAGAAGTGTCACTGCTGATGTAAGGATAATACCGAAAAATGACATATAAAGCCCTCCGTTTTAATATAAACCGCCATTTCTGTCAGATTGTTCTGCATATGCAGGGATAAATCAGGTTCTGATAAAACACTTAATATTATTATTACGTATAGTAATAAGTATTTGGTTCAATGGAGGTCTTTATGACAGATGAAAAGCCCGTTGACTCCCTGAAGGATATATTGAATAATCTCTTTGAAGGCGTTTACATCGTCAACAGGGAAAGGGAGATTACATTCTGGAACAGAGGAGCGGAAAATATTTCCGGCTATTCAGCTTCTGAGGTACTGGGAAAAAAGTGCGCTGATAATATTTTGAGGCATGTGGATGATCTGGGAAGGGATATCTGCACTGCGGGATGTCCCCTTTCTGTGTGTCTTTCAGGCAGTTCTCAGCCTGAATTCAGTGTTTATCTCCATCACAGGGATGGTCAGCGGATCCCCGTAAAAGTAAGGGTGCAGCCTCTGCATGACAGAAGCGGGGAAATAACAGGGGCAATAGAGTTTTTTACGGACATCAGCCGTGACAGGGGGATTATAACAGAGCTGGAAAAGCTTAAAAAGGAGGTTTACAGGGACCATCTGACCGGGGTGGGAAACAGGAAATACCAAGAATTCTATTTTGAACGCCTTTACGAGCATTTCAGGCTATACGGGTCCCGTTTCGGGGTTCTTTATATAGACATTGATAATTTTAAGGAAATAAATGATACCTACGGTCATGAAACGGGGGACAGGGTGCTGAAGATGACTGCCAGTACCATGCAGAACTCTTTGAGACCCTTTGATATATTATCTAGAAACGGAGGGGATGAGTTTATTGTCCTTCTGCCCCTGTGCAGCCCAGAGACTTTAGCCAGTATCGCCGAAAGGCTGAGGAAACTCGTAGAAAGCAGTTTCCTGGACCTTGGCAGGGGTAGGATAATAAGGGTTACTGTTTCCATAGGAACTGCCCTGGCTCATCCGGGGTGCACAAAAGAGAGTCTGCTCCAGATTGCCGATCAGAAGATGTATGCAAGTAAAAGAAATGGCAGAAACCGGATCAATGCACCTGAAATTTCGGAGAATTAGAGTTCCTGCGCCGGATTTAGAAACTGTAACCGATAGAAAAGCATTATGTTTATCAGAATTTTTATACTAAAATCCTAAAACTATGGTATGATGGGTTAAAACAGGCAGAAAACCGGAAAATCCACTTTCTGCCACTGAATTATTGCTGTTTTAAAATACATTAATTCGGGGTAAGTTTTGCAAAGGCTCATACCTCTTTATATTTTAGAAAAGTACCAAAAAGGTGAGTTATCCGGTCATTTTAACGGCTTTGCCATTTTCACGGATATATCAGGCTTCACTGCCATAACCCAAACCCTCATGCAGTCCGGCAAGGAGGGAGCAGAGGTGCTTTCTTCCATAATAAACGGGGTTTTTTCTCCTGCCATTGATTCCATATACAAGTATAAAGGCTTTGTATCCTCTTTTGCAGGTGATGCCTTCACAGCTGTTTTTGATACCGATGATGTGCAATTGCCTCTTAAGGCGGCTTTTGAAATAAGTGAAATTTTTTCAGAAAAAACAGTCATAAAGACACGCCTGGGGGATTTTGAACTTGCTTCAAGAATCGGAATATCCCATGGGTGTATTGAATATGCCATAATTGATGCAGGTATCCAGAAAACATATTATTTCATGGGGGAGGCCATTGACAGATGTGCAAAATCCCAGCAGTATGCAGGGAAAAATCAAGTCCTGACTGATGCTGAATTTTTAAAAAAACTGCCGCCCCATATAAAATTCTGTGAAGCGGAACCCGGGTTCTTCCGGGTAAAATCAAACCCCCAGGTCCTGCCTGTTTCAGTTCCCATAAACCACAGGGAATTACCAGTTGAATTATGCAGGGATTTTATCCATATACCGGTTCTTGATAACATCAATAAGGGTGAATTCAGGGATATAGTTTCTTGTTTCATAGGATTTTCCCAGCAGGATGATTTTAAGGATGCAGTTTCCATTGTTATCAGGAAGTGCTATGAATACGGCGGGTATTTCAACCGGGTCGATTTCGGCGACAAGGGAGGGACCATGCTTGTAATCTTCGGAGCTCCTTCCGGTTATGAAAAGCTGTATCAGAGGGCCGCTGATTTTTCCCTGAGCCTTAAAGATATTCCGGATTTCCGGTTCAAGGCTGGAATTTCAGCAGGAACTGCATATACTGGATTTATAGGCTCCGGGTTCCGCAGTGAGTATTCAGCCCTGGGCAGTGTGGTTAACCTTTCTGCACGGATAATGATGGATACTGAATTCCAGGAGATTAATTCAGAACCCTTTTTTGCGCGTTCTGTTTCAGGCATGTTCCATATGCAGTCCTCAGGCTTAAGACAGTTCAAAGGATTTTCAAAAGAAGTGGAAGTCTTCCGGTTAGAAACAAGAAAAGAGCATTCCAGCAAGATTGAATATAAAGGTATGTATGCCGGAAGGATTTCTGAGTCGCAAAAACTTGCCAAATTTCTTGAGCCCTTAAAAAAGGGAAAATCTGCCGGTATCATTTATATTGAAGGCTCTGCCGGCATAGGAAAAACGCGGTTTCTGGATAATTTCACGAAAAAACACACCGAATTCAGCTATTTTTATATGCCCTGCGATGAAATTCTGGGAAAATCACATAATCCCTTCATTTATTTCTTTAACCGCTATTTCAACCAAAAACCGGGCAGTTCAGCCAGACAGAATAAAGAATCTTTCCTGAGCATTTATAAAAAAATGCTAAATAACGTGAGGGATGAATCTCTGAATAAGGAGTTATCGAGAACCCAGTCTATTATTGCCGCCCTGATCGGTATTGAATGGGAGGGATCTCTCTATTCCAGCCTGGATCCTAAAAGCCGTTATGAAAACACTATTTATGCTGTTAAGGATTTTATCAAAGCCCACAGCCTGCAGAAACCCGTTGCAATTATATTTGATGATGCCCATTGGATTGACACCGACAGCCTTTCGCTGTTAAATGAATTCATAAGGAATATCATCGAATTTCCCATTGCTGTCCTTCTGCTATGCAGGTTTATGGATACAGGCCAGAGTTATAATCTGCTTCCTGGAAAAGCCTTTCATATAGAACTCAAACCATTGCAGAAGGAATCCATGATGAATATCATTCAGGATATATTAAAAACTCAATCTATTCCTGAAAAAACCCTCGGGTATATTAGTGAAAAAAGCGGGGGAAATCCCTTCTTTGCAGAGCAGATTAGCCTTTTCATGGTAGAAAACAGGATCTTTGACAATAATTTCAATATAACCGGAACACTGGAATCCATACCTGCTGAGATCAAGCAGGTAATTATAGCCAGGATAGACCGCCTGTCGTTTAAACTCAAGGAAGTTGTCAAGACTGCCTCTGTACTTGGAAGGGAGTTTGCCGTAATGGTTCTGCGAGAGCTCCTTTCCCTAAAAAACATCTCAAAAAATGATAAAGAAATTAAAAGCTATATGAAAAAAGGTGTCAAAGAGCAGATTTGGGAATTTGTTTCAGAACTTACATGCATTTTCAAGCATATCCTTATAAGAGATGCTGTTTATGACATTCAGCTCAAGGATAGCCTGAGAAAGCTTCATAATCTTGCGGGAGGCATAATTGAGAGTATTTATCAGGAAAACCTTGCACCCCACTATGAAGAACTTGCTGAACACTATATGAGAGCGGAAAACCGGGGAAAATCTATTATATATCTTGAAAAAAGCGCAATGATTTCCACTGATAATTTTAAAAACGAAAACGCTGTCAAATTTTATGACAGGCTTTTAAAACTGCTGGATGAATCAGAAGATATGGAGAAATATACAGAGGTTTTACTTAAAAAGGGCGAGATTTTCCACCTTACTGGAAGGTGGAACGAAGCCAGGGATATTTTCATGCATGTTAATGCGCTTGCATCAAACGGCAAAGATGAGTCAATGGTAATTAAAGCTAAAATCGCCCTCGGCCAGATTCTGATTAAGCAGGGAAACAGCAGGGAAGCCTTCATCATGCTGGAGCAGGCCTTAAACCGGGCTGAAAAATCAAGAAATAAAGATCTTGTGCCCAATATTCTCCATAGCATTGGATATTACCATTTCCGGCACAGCCGTTTTGTCAAAGCCCTGGAATACTACAACAGAAGCCTTCAGAAATACAGAGAGGCTGATAATGTTCAGGGCGTTACATCAGTTTTATGCGGTATAGGCAATGTTTTCCATCACCAGCACCGGTACAAAAGGGCTCTGGAGTATTATGAAGAGCTTCTGGATAACAGCAGAAAATCCAATAATAAAAGGTATATAGGGGTTGCCCTGGGTAATATTGCAAATGTCCACCATAGTCTTGGGGATGACTATAATATAACTCTGGACTATCATTTTAAATCCCTGGCCATAGCTCAAGAGACTGGTGACAGGGAGGAAATTTCCAGGGCTATGGGAAATATAGGCCAGGTCTATGATGAGCAGGGTTTGCATAAAAAGGCCCTGGCTTACTACAAAATGAAGCTGGCTATATGCCAGGAACTGGAAAATATCTTAGAAATTTGCAGTGTAAACGGCCTAATCGGTGATCTCTATTCCAATTCCGGCAAATACCGTGAAGCAGAAAAATATTACAAGTATCAGCTGAAAATTGGAAAGAAGCTTGGAAATAGCGTACAGGTCTGCAGAGCCTACTGCGGTCTGGGTGTATTGTATTCCAACCAGGGAAGATTCAGCAAGGCCATGGAAGCATACAACAGACTCCGGGATCTGGGATACGAGATTCAGGATGTTTATATCATGGGAATATCCCATATAAACATGGGTCAATTAGATTATGAAACCGGGGATTTTGAGAAAGGCATGAAACATTACTCGAAAGCCAGGAGACTCTTGAAAAAGGTTGATAATAAAGAGGGTATTGCCACTGCCTTTTTTGGAATGGCTCAGATATCTCATGCCCTCGGGCTTCATGACAAAGCCCTCAGGTATTACAACAAGGCTATAAGTATAAGCAGAGATTTATCAAACAGGCACATTCTTG
>CAYSKJ010000076.1:0-13310 GCA_964431655.1 uncultured bacterium
ACCGACACATTAGCCCTGCTTATTCTGGCAGTGATAGTCTCATCGAGGCAGGGAGATCTTGATTTTTTCTTCTGGGCAAAGATGGTTCTGTCCATATTCGCATATGCATACCTGACCATAAGGTACCTTCCCAGGATCGGCAGCTGGTTTTTCAGGAATTTTTCCTCCGATGCCGGGGTTGAGGAATATGCCTTTGTATTCACGGCCATGTTCATCAGTGCATTCTTTTCCCACCTTGCCAGCCTGGAACCTATAATAGGAGCCTTTCTTGCCGGGCTCACACTCAATTCCTTCATACCCGAGAAAAGTATGCTGATGAACCGCATACAGTTTGTGGGCAACTCGCTTTTCATACCATTTTTTTTGATATCCACAGGCATGCTGATTAACCCCTCACTGCTTTATACCGATTTATTCACCGTAAAGGTAGCCCTGGTAATGATATTTGTGGCAATACTGTCAAAATACATTGCTGCTGAGGTTTTCGGAAGGCTTGCAAAGTTCAGCCGTGAAGAGACCGGCATTATATTCGGATTAAGCGTAAACCAGGCTGCAGCCACACTGGCTGCGGTGATTATAGGATACAGGGTCGGCATATTTGATGAGCCCGTATTGACCGGCACAATAATAATGATACTTGCCACGACCCTGGCGGGCTTATTTATTACCGAAAAGCATGCAAAACAGCTTATAATTACCGGTTCTGAGAGCTATGAAACTGTCAGCAGAAGCGTTCTGGACCGTATCCTTATCCCCATATCGAAACCCGCTCTAACCGGCGGACTGATCGACCTGGCTGTCCTTCTGCACCCGAAGGACTCCCGGGAGCCTCTCTATCCCCTTCATATAGCCCTGGAGGGTGCAAATGTGGAAAAGGATATAGTTGAAGGTGAAAATATTCTTACAAAAGCATCCATAAGGGCAAATACCCTGAAAAAGCAGGTCATTCCCCTCATGAAGGTAGACTACAAAATATCCTCAGGCATACTGCAGGCCATCACTGAACAGAGAATATCCAAGGTAGTCCTGGGGTGGAACGAACCTGCCAATTTCAGACATGCCTTTTATGATTCCATAATAGAACAGCTGGTCAGGGCCAGCGATGAAATGATATTCATTTCAAGGATCGTTCAGCCAATCAATATTACAAAAAAGGTAATTCTGATAATCCCGCCCTACCTTAACCGGCAGTACGGGTTTGTTGATACCCTGAACAGCATTATCCAGCTTGCCGGTGAGCTCTCTGCAGAGATCAGCGTTTATGCGGAAAGAACTACACTGGATGAGACAGGCCACCTGTTCTCCAAAGCTGAGAAGGTGACCAGATTCACCGCGATTAAAAGCTGGAAGGCTATTTACAGCCAGCTCCAGGGTACTCTTACTATTGAAGATATGATAGTCCAGATGATATCCCGCCAGGGAAGGATAGCCTGGAGGCTTACTTTTGACCAGATGCCCTACAGGATAAAGCAGACCTTTCCGGAAAACAGCCTCCTTGTTGTCTATCCTTACTACCATCCCGAGGAATATGAGGATACCGGCGATATTTTCCCTGAAGACCTCAATCTCCTGAATGATATACCCAGGGAAAACTATTTCATAAATACAAAAGAGAGGAGGCCGGAAAGAATATTCCAGGAGATAGCCCAAAGGGACTATCCCGGCCTGAATACAATGAGCCGTGATCTGGAGGCTGTCCTTCAGGAATACCCGATAGAGCTCTCTCCCGACATACTTCTGATTCATATTCATAGCCCCGGTGTTAGAGAAAGCAGGATATACCCTGCAGTAAACAGGGAGGGCTTCATTGTGCCCGGTTCAGAATCAAGACCCAGGATAATGATAGTTCTGATTGTCCCGGAGGATCAGCCGGTCCAGCAGCACCTGAACACCCTTTCCCAGATATCAAGGATGGTAATGGTGAAAGGCCTCACGGAAAGCATAATAAATGCCGATGATTACGACAGGTTTATCCTCCTTATGAAAGAAGGCAGAAAATAACAATCAGTAAAAGCCGGGAAATCTCTCTAAAACAGCATGATCTGAAATAAAATATGTCCTGTTATTTAAAATACAGCAAAAAATAGTTTGAATAGCGTCTGCAAATCTAATAGAATCCTGAATATCGGATTTTATTTGCAAAGGAGAAGAAAGTGTTCATTAAAAGCCTTTATAATAAGATACTAAAAAAGCCTGGTATAAAAGACTGCGTATTTTACCATACCATGGATATTCCAGGGCATGGCGAGGTAAAGGGAGAGTGGGACCTGAGGGGAAGGGAAAGAGCCTATTTCGGAAATCTTGATTTTAAGGGCAAGAGGGTCCTGGAGATGGGAACATCCAGCGGGCATCTCTGTTTCTGGATGGAAAAGCAGGGGGCAAGGGTTACTGGCTATGATCTCTCCCGGAGAGAGGAATGGGATATAGTCCCCTACAAGAATTTTGATTATAAAAAACACCTGGTTAATCACCAGAAGCACATAGAAAAGATGAACAATTCCTTCTGGTTTGCCCGCAGGGCCTTCGGCTCAAGTGCAAAGATAATATACGGAAACATTTACAATATTCCCGGCGATATCGGAACCTATGACATAGGCACCTTCGGCTCCATCCTTCTGCATCTCAGGGATCCCTTTAATGCTTTGAGATGCGTTTCTCCCCACATCAGGGAGGCCATAACAGTAACTGACAGGTATTATCCCCTGCCGGAGGATGAAATTATGGTATTTCAGCCATATACCCCGGGATGCTGGCCCTATGACACCTGGTGGAAATTTACTCCCGAGATAATCCGGGAGTTTTTAAATGTACTGGGGTTCCGCCATACAGAACTGAGTTTCAGCACCCAGCTTCATTACCAGAAGGAGATAGAGATGTTCACCTTAGTCGGGCGCAGAAAAATGCTCTATACACCAGCAGGTAATGACAGATTCGGCAAATACAGAGATCTTCCCGAAAAAAATGGAGGCATCGGACGTATAGACGGTATTCAGCAGGAGGGACTCAAGGAATCAATGCCTGATCAGCCCCAGCCTTCTGCAAAAGAACCGCAAACCGTATATTTCAATGTTTCAGCAAATAAAAGGTTCTCCGTTTCCGGCTGGGCATACCATGAAAATCTCAGCCGTCATGACCATAAGATATTCATACAGCTGGTAAACACCGGATCGGGCATTCATTATGAAATCCCTGCAAGCCGCCAGCGCAGGGAGGACATTGAGAAGGATTACGGGAAATATGCAGGATTCATCACCGCTGACATTGAAAAACAGGCACTGGAACCAGGCATGTATTATATGTTCATCCTCCAGGTAACCGGGGATGCATATATAAAATACTCCCCGGGAGCCTGCCTGACAGTTGGAAATAAGGCATAAAGCCGGTATTCAGGCAAAATCAGGGTATTTCCTTTTTCAGAAGGGAATTTACTGTATCCATTTCCTTCTCCAGCTCGCTGATCAGAGCATCCGCTTCCCCGAAGGTTATGGACGGGTTCGTTTCTATGGCCCTTGCTATTTCTGAAAGGCGTAAAAACTGCATGGTCAGGGAGGCACCCTTTATCTTGTGGGCCTTTTTGCGGACAAGGTCATAATCTTTTTGCACAAGACAGTTCCTGATCTCATTAATATATCCGGGCATCACGTTCAGGCTCTCTTTTACCATGGCTATGAAAAGGTCCATATCATTATAGAGGTTTCTTATAAGGAGGTTTTTATTAAAATGTGCCTCGGTATCATCCCCTTGTGTCAGGTACTTTTCCAGGACAGGAATAAGGCTGTTTCTTGTAATGGGCTTGGAAATATAGTCATTCATGCCGGATTCTGTGCATCTCTCTTTCTCGCCGGGCGTTGCCCTGGCCGTCAGAGCCACAATCGGGGTATCTCCGATACCTTTCTCGGTTTCCCGGATATACCTGGCCGAGCTGTATCCATCCATAACGGGCATCTGTATATCCATTAATATTAAATCAGGCTTGTATTCACTGTACAGGCTGACAGCTTCCTTGCCGTCCTTTGCCTCCAGAATCAGGGAATTGGGTACAAGCTTTTGAATAATGTTTTTAATAAGCATCATATTGATGCTGTTGTCTTCTGCTATAAGAATTACATACACCCTGCCGGAATCGGAAGTAATGCTGTATTCTTTTCTGCAGGTTATGGAGGGTTTTTCATATTTCGTCTGCGGGACCGCAGAGCCTTCCAGAATATTGTAAAGGCCTGTTATCCTGACGGGCTTGTGTATCCTGTATTTTATCCCCAGGCCCCTGATCTGAGCTTCATTATCGTATTCTTCCCTTGAATTCATCATTATGGCAATCGGGCAGTCAGCCCTTTTTATGCCTGTCTCATTCAGAATTCGCAATGCGGTCTCCATACCGTTCATAACAGGCATATCCAGATCTGTGATTATGAGATCGAACCTGCTGTCTGATTTAAGCCTATCCAGTGCTTTCCCGCCTTCAGAAAAGGTTTCGCATCTTATGCCATTATGTTCAAAAAATGTCTTTATTATCCTCAGGCTGGATAAATTATCATCTATAACCATTACATTTTTTATTTTACTGCGGACCTTTCTTCTCTGGTCATCAGAAAGGGAAAAAGGCCTTTTAAGACAGAAGGAGAATGTACTGCCCCTGCCCGGCATGCTTTTGAGATTCAGCCTGCTTCCCATTTTCTCGAGCAGACTGCTTGTTATGGACAGTCCAAGCCCTGTACCTCCATGCTTTTTGGTAGTAGTGGAATCAACCTGAAAAAATCCGGAGAAAACTTTTTCATGGTCCTTCTCTGGTATTCCGATGCCGGTATCCCTTATTGAAAAATAAATCTCAGCCTCATCAGCCGATGCGGTTGTATTTTTAGTGAATATACAAAATTCCACCTCGCCTTTATCAGTAAATTTTATAGCATTGCTTAGAAGGTTTATTAATACCTGCTTCAGCCTCAAGCCGTCGGCCATAATATACCTTGGTGTCCCGGGGCTTATATCAAGCAGAAACTCTATGCTCTTTTTCTCAGCGCTGTACTTTGTGATATCCACAGCATTTTCAACCAGAGACCACAGGTCGGTCTTCTCTTCGTTGAGTTCGAGCTTCCCTGCCTCTATCTTTGAAAAGTCCAGTATATCATTCAGTATATCCAGCAGGGATTTAGCTGATATGTTTACATTGTCAAGATACTGCCTCTGGTTTTCATCCAGGCCGGTAGCCATCAGCAGGTCTATAAAGCCTATGATTCCGTTAAGGGGTGTCCTTATTTCATGGGATATGCTTGCAAGGAAATCGCTTTTTGCTTTGTTGGCTGAAATTGCAAGCTCCCTTGATTTTATGATTTCAATCTCCATCCTGTTTCTGGACAAAGCATCGAATACACTGCCGGCAATTACTGAAAGAAGTGCAATCTGTTCCTGCGTCCATTTCTTTCTCTTATCTACTGAATCAAATCCAAGAAAGCCGATAACTTCATCCCCTTTCTTTATAAGTATATTGAGCAGGGATTTAATTTTCTGGCTTAAAAAGACCTTCTTTTCTACCCCGGCTTCCTTCCCCATCTTTTCAATATCTTCAATGTATATGTATTCATTGTTCCTTATCTGTTCTGCCCACCAGGGATAATCCTTCAGAGATCTCTTCACGCGTAATCTGCTGTGAAAAGGGTCCCTGCTGTGCTCATATATCTTCTGCATCTTTTTACCGCTGTCAAAAAACTCATATATATATCCCCTGTCAACCTCAAAGAAATGGCATGCCTTTTTCAGCATATCATCTATGATTTCGTGGATATTATCAATAGAGGCATTAATAAAGGCCGAGGAAATTTCCGCTATGAATTTTTCAAAGCTTAATTGTCTTTTTAGTGACTCTTCAGCACTCTTGGTGATGGTTATATCATAGGCGGAGCCGATGATATACCTTATCCTCCCCTCCTCTATGACAGGAGTCAGGGTCATCATCCATGTATGAGCCCGGCCATCCAGGTTTATGCTCTGCTCAGAATAATAGGGCTTTTTCATCCTGATGCACTCCTGGAAACCCGCTTCAATCTTCTTTCCCAGTTCTTCTCCTGCCAGCTCAATGGCAGTCTTGCCAGAAATATCAGTCAGTTCACTGCCGGCCATTTCCTGAAAACTTGTATTTCCCCTTACAAAACGAAACTCCCGCCCCTTTTTTACCCGTACGAGGAACATGGCTTCCTGAAGCCCGTTAAATACCTTTTCATACTCATCAGCCAGCTTCTCAAGTTTTTCTTCCGACAGTTTTCTTTCAGTAATATCCTTTGTAAATCCGGCATAGGTATTATCGGATATGCATATGGAATCCACGCTCCAGTACCTTGTTCGCCCGTTCTTATGGATAAAGGGCAGTTCAACATATGTCCTGCCGACTTTATTAATCCTTTTTATATGCTCCTGGACAATGCCGTGCTCTGTTCTTGGAACCATCATCATTATGCTTCTGCCCAGAAGATCCTTTTTTGAGTACCCGGTTATCTCACAGGCAGCCCTGTTAACTTCCGTAAATATTCCTTTATTGTCGGTAATGAATATTCCCTCCGGGGCATACTCAATATAATTCCGGAGTTTTTCTTCACTTTTGGTGAGGCTTTCAAGGAGGGAATCCCTTTCCCTTATAATCCCTAAAAGCCTGCTGTTCTTTTTCCCCATATCGGAAATGATACCGGCAAGCCTGACATAATAGCTGATTACATGGGAAAACCTTTTCCTGCTGATCCTGGGAACTGAATGTATCGCATCCATGTATTTTTCTTTATTAAATTTGCATTTCTCGGCAATTTCCGCAAAGAAGGCAGTATTTATCTCCTCATCATCGAAGAAAAACTGCCCGACAAAAAGGTTGGCCACCATGCTTTTTCCCAGAAGAATAGGGGTTGAGGCGTCCCACAGACCATTTATGCACTTATAAAGCCTGTGCTGGCCTTTCTTTAGCCCCTTTGTAAGTATTGTATCGCTCTTGATGCAATTACTGCATGTTTCCGGATTTTTCCTGTGATAATTAAGGCATGCTTCCTGCCAGTGGGATGCTGCCAGGACTCTGCCCTCCAGGTCTATTATAGCCGTACTCAGGCCCGAGAGCATGAAGAGATCATCCATCAGTCCTTTAAGTTCTGAAATATCAAGTATATCCGAGAGGATTGGAACTTCTTTGCCCGAATCCTTTTGATATTCTCCAGCCATTTCCCCCACCCTGATCTAAAGGACGGTTTCCCGCAGATGTGTTATTCTATTTTTTTAATGCTCTGAATAATGCCCTTATGAATTTCAGCATACCTTTTTTCAGCCGAAGATGCCTCTGCTATGGTAAGAGCTCCGGTATAAAGCCCGGTCTCAATGAATATTGTGTCAAAGAACCACTCTTCACCGTCAATATAAACCCTGGAGGCCACCCTGTGGCATAAAAGCCCGTTTATTTCGCATTTTGACGGTTCTGACACCGGTTCAAATTCTTCATAGAGGACTTCGATTGTCATATAATACTGAGCCAGCGCTCTGTAGAAATCCATGTCTCCGTAAAACTCATAAAAACAGAAAGTATCCCCCTCAACGGGCTCAGCTGTGAGCATTCCATGCTCCTGGCTTATTTTCCATTCTTCCGGGATGGTAATGGAAATCCCCTGTTCTTCGCTGATATAATCCCTGGATAAAACTGCCGTCGATATTAATAATAAAAGCACAGACATTACAAAAATACGTCTCTTCAAACCGCTAACCTCCCGAACAGAATTCTTTGCATTGATATATACAGCATTTCTGCTTTAATAAAAAGATTTTTTTTCAGCATCCCTTAAAAATGTCTCCACCGCAGTGTTATACTCATCCTTTTTTTCCAGGTGATGGCAGTGGGAAGCGTCTTCAAATACAATAAAACTGGAGCCCGGAAGTTTAGAGCAATAAAACCGGGTAGTATCCGGAGTAGCCTCATCATACCTCCCGCATGTAAAAAGTGCCGGGACATTTATCTCTTCAAGAGTGTCCACCCTGTCAAAATCTTTAAGGGTGCCTGTACAGGTAAACTCTGAAGGACCCCACATATATTCATAGACATAAGGCGACAGTTTTTCCAGGGTTTTGTTCATGCAGTCGGGGTATGGGGAAAGCCTGCACAGATGCCTGTCGTAGAACTGCATCATGGCCTTCTGGTATTCCTCTCCGTAATTCTGCTTTTGCTCGGCTTCATATATAGCCTTACGGGCCGATGCTGGAAGCCTTCTTAACAGCCTGCGGGCATCCCGGGTGAAAAGCCTGGCGCTTATGGCAGGACCGCTGAATACAATTCCGGCCACACCATCCGGCTTCCCTGACATATATTCTGTTATCAGCATAGTGCCCCAGGATGCGCCCAGGAGAAATACTCTTCCGGCATTAAGCTCCTCAATAAGTATGCCCAGCTCCCGGGCAAAACGTTCAGCCTTATAAAGGGAAGGATCGTAATTTTTATCAGAATTCCCCGAACCCAGCTGGTCATAGAATATTACCGGCCTTCTCATGGACAGCTCCCCTATGGTCTCGAGATAGTCATGGGTCGCTCCGGGCCCTCCGTGAACAACAATAAGAGGTATTCCAGGACTGCCCTGACCGGTAATGCCATACCACACACGGCCCCCGGGAACCTTTATAAAACCTTCTTTATAATCCATTTCCAGTCCTGCCTGATTTTATTGTTTATGACTTTAAGCAACAGCAGTTTTTTAAATTTTGTTCAGAAAATTAACAAGGGGTGATTCAGCCAGCATATCTCTCTTTTTCACCGGAAGGCCTTTTTGCCTTTCTTCAATTGTCTTTTCCAGCTTTTCCTTCAAAAGCCCGGCCTCCTCGTTCATCCGGTTATCCCTGCAGAATTCCAGGAGATTGCACAGTATAAAGGGCATGACTTCCACGTATATGTGGTGTAGTTCATTAAATTTTGCAAGGGTGAATCTGATTCCCTGGGATATCCTTTCCTTTTGAAATTCCACAGGCCTGGCAGTTTTATGAAAAAGCAGAAAGGGTTCCTGAACGCCTTTTTCTACAGGGGCTGAATAAAAACTGCAGAGGCTTCTGTATAGATCAGTGTTCTTTTTCAGGTAATTATCCTTTTTGCTGCTGGCTTCCGCAGATATCCCCGTAGCCTTTCCCGTAAGCAGCAAAAGGCAGAGGCCGTATTTGATTATGGAGTTGTCTATAATATTGCTTTTGCTGAAAGACAGAAGATAGCTTTCCAACATAGCTATGGCCCTTTTCTTCGCGTCTTTGCTCAGAAGCGACTTTAATACAGTAATATCCAGAAGAAGGGTTGTGTGTTTGTTGAAGGCTGTGGAAAGTCGTTTTAAGGATTCGTCCCTGCCCAGCTCTTCAAGGATTTTATCTGAACCAGCCTCATCAAGGGTGATAATTGACAGATAAAGCTCTTCCAGCTTATAATGGAAATCAAAAAGGGGTTTTTTCGAAAGCGCTGTTATTTCAGCCAGAAGGTTCAGGTAATAGTATGCCCTTTCAATCTTTTTCTGCTGAACCATGGCCTCCAGGGCATTGGAATAGATGTAGAATAGTATTTCATTATCCTTGTCCTTCAGAGCAGAGGGAAGTATCCTGTTGAGCTGGTTAATGGCCTGGTAAGGGTCACCGAAAATAATATACAGATTGGATATGTTTACAGAAGCACTCATTATGCTTGCCCTGTCCCCGATCATTTCTGCAGATGCAAGGGCCTTTTTAAAATAGGAATAGGCTGTCTCCATATCATGCTGGGCAAGGTATATACTGCCTATATTATTGTATGTCTTCGGAAGGCTTTCATAATCACCCATCTCCTTCTTCAGCTCATAGCTTTTTGTGAAATACTCCCTGCTTTCCTCAAAATTGCTTCTCAGCTTATGAAGGATACCGAGGTTATTATATACCTTCGACAATGTATTCTTGTCAACATGAGAACCTTCCTGGCTGGATACGGCTGTCAGCAGATCTATGGCCATGCTGTATTTTGAACTGCCGTAATAAATGGCCGCCTTGACCATCTTTATGGTTACAGGCATATCATCCACTGACTTGTAATGCCGATCGAGCAGTTGACTGCATTCTTCTGCCCTTCCAGTCTGAAGATAAATCCAGCATTTCTGGGACAGGCTCTGAAAATAATAATGACTGCTGATATCGCCGATGCTGTCCATGATGCTGTCCAGCACATCCAGGGCATCCTCAAATTCATGGAGATGGGCATGGTTTCCGGCTATACTGTACTTTATATGGTAAAAGGCATCCCCCTTGTCCAGCGTCTTTAACAGTCTCTGGTATAGCCTGCTGCTGTCTTTGTATCTGCCAGTCATCCTTAACAGCTCTGATTTAAGGAGCTTCAAATTCAGCAGGCTGAAAGGGCGGGGGATTTCAAAATAGCGGGTGGGGGAGGAAATATCAAAGCTGACTTCAGGGTATTCACTCCTGATATCCCTGTATTCCTTTATGAGATAATTAAGGACTTCCAGGGCATTATAAGGATTCCCGCTTTTATAAAGCTTCAGAACTGTTTTCAGGATTTCTGCATAACCGTCATGAAAGCGCCCTGCAGACCTGAATATGAATAATATCCTGTAAGGATTGCAATCCCGGGGATTCCTAATTATTAGTTCAGCCATGGCACAAATCATCTTCTGGGCTGTTTCCGGGCCTATATGCTTTTTGGCAAAATCCTCGGGCAGACTGCAGCTGGAGGTATAGCTCCCCATCATGAGCTCCAGAAGGCCGGATCGCACCAGTCTCTGCAGGGAATCTTCCGCCTCATCCTTCTTCAGCCCTGAAATATTCTGGATTTCCATGATATTCATAGGTCTTGGGAATGTCCCGAGAATAAAAAGAAGATTAAAGTCCTCTCCGGACAATCTATTAAGTTTGATATCAAGAAGGCTCTTTTCAATGCCTGCACTGCCATCGGCACTGATTTCGGGAGGGAGGCTCAGAATAAGTCCCTCGGGAGTATTGGTTGTCCCCAGGCTAAGGGATGCCAGCAGGTAGTCTTTTATCTTTCTGGGATTGCCCCCGGAATACAGGGCGATATCAGATATGCTCCTGGGGTTTATGTCTCTGAGCCCAAGGCAGAGGGAAACAAATTTTGCCGTATCCTCCTGGGAAAAATTGGACATATGAACCTCTGCATCATAGCCCCTGGCTGGCCTGGGGCGGTTCTCCACGATGACAGCAGCCATATAGAGCCCGGGTACAGGAAGCATAATCCTGATTATATCCCTCTCATGCTTATGTATCAGTTTCAGGTCGTCTACCAGCAGAACCGCATCATTCAGCCTGTTTTTAAGAAAGTCTGCAAGCTTATAGGCTATAACCTTTTTTATATCCGTCATCTCTGATGAGGAACGGTCCTTTACAAGGCCTGATATATCATCCTCCAGAGCCTTTCTCTCAGCGTCATTCAGGATACCCTGTATGCTGAGCTCCTGGGTAAGGCTGTATTTGTAGGAGCCGGCCATTCTCCTGCCGATAAAGAAGGTCTTGCAGTTTTTCATGCGGAGCCGGAGTTCGAGTTCACGGAGAAACCTCGTCTTGCCGGTTCCCCGGATTCCGTAAACCTGTATCCTTTTTGCCCTGCCTGTTTCAATGGCTTGGGCAGTATTGCTCATCTTTTCATCCAGGCCGTACTGAGGGTTTTTGCTGAGAATGTCTATATAATCGTCCTTATTCAAGACATAGGGGGTAAGATTCATGAGGTCCACAAGATAGTCAAAAGCCTCGGAGCTGTTCCTGAACCGGCTGTTTCGGTTAATATAGAGCAGTTTTTCAACAAATTTCACCATCTTCGGGGGTATGTACCTGCAGAGCAGTTTTTTCACCTCATGGTCCTTGAGTGCATAGAGACGGAACATCCTGCCCGAGTATATCCTGAGTATAAGCGCACCGAGAGAGAAAAGATCAGCCCTCTCGTCTATATTCCTCTCCCTTGCCAGGACTTCAGGGGCTATAAAAGCAAGGGACCCCTTGGAAGTGTTCATGTTCTGGCTGTTTATCTTAAGCTCGGAAAGGCCGAAATCAATTATTTTCAGCTTTTCACCTTTCTGAATACCTGGTATCAGTATGTTTTTCGGCTTAAGGTCAAGGTGGAGGATACCCCGGCTGTGAACATAAAGAAGCGCCTGAAGTATAAGCTTGACTATCTCCAGTTTCTGTACCATGCCCAGGTCCGGCAGGGCATTGTCCAGGTTCTGCTGGTCAACATATTCCATGGTATAGTATATATACTCCATCTCCCTTTGGTAAAAACCCAGGTCATAGACCTTTATCAGGTTCGGATGGGAAAGCATGGATAAAAGAAGGAATTCATTCTTCAGAAGCCGGGTATTGGGTATCTTTATATCCCTTGAGATAATCTTGAGGGCCTTAACAGAGTAGCTGTCAAACCTGTCTGAAACCCTGAAAACCTCACCCATACCCCCTTTTCCGATTAAATCAATAATCTGGTACCTGTCGGCTATGCCAATGTATTGCACCTTTTCAGCCCCTGAAGGATCTGTAGAAGATCTTCCTGAAAATAATGGATATTACAGCGCACAGGATTCCGCAATAAATACCTGAAAGAATAATAATCCCGGTAATGATCCAGGCTGAATCGCTCCCTGAAAGGGCATAAAAAAGCGCTTTCAGACTAAAAAGGGCTCCGGTAAAATAAAAGGCCCAGGCAAGGTAGCCAAGCCAGGCAAAAAGGCTGGTAAGCACGGAAAACCTATAAATTCCTTTCTTTGTGGCCAGGAACATATTGAAGAAGATTATGGAGAAAAACACCATTTTCCAGAATTCAAGCCCCAGGAATCCCACTGTATAAACAAGGGTAATTACCAGAAAAAGCAGAATTATCAGAAGGCCGGTATTCCTGATCATATAATGCCTGAGATAGAGTATAAACAATACGGTCGCCATCAGCAGGTAAATAATGGCTGATACAGCCTGTACTGCTCTTATATTAATTCCCCTGTCCCGGGGGATAATCCGGATAAACTGGCTTATTTCCCCAATGGGAAATTCATCCATATTTTCATAAAACTTCACTTTGCGGTATTTCCCCTCAAAAAATAAATCTTCAAGCTGGTTAGAATAGGTCCTGGAGCTGATTCTTCCGCTCTGACCCCCCGGTATGCAGGTAAGGCTGTTCTCTGGCTCAGCAAGGTCTGCTATAAGCCTCTGGGATGCACCCCAGCTGCCCGGCCGGGGATTTTCAGAAAAGGTAAAGGGCGCAGGGTTTACTGTAAGGCCGTCCCCGTCAGCAGGATAAGGCCCCTTTTCAAAACCCGGGACACTTCCTATATGGGGGTAGATAACCC
>CAYSKJ010000076.1:13320-14045 GCA_964431655.1 uncultured bacterium
GTCATCGGTGCCGTATACCTTTTTTAGAAAATCCAGAGCCTTTATAAAGGAATCTGTTATTATATCATCCCTTGTTTCAATTCTATCCGGGGTCGAGATATCATCGAACCATTCCTGGAAATGGCCCGAGCAGGTTATATATTCCAGAAAACCGAGCATGGGATAGGAATGAATACCATAACTTTCATATTCATCGCCAAAGACCCTTTTTCTGTATATATTCTCCCAGGCCTTATATATGGAAGGGGCCGGGCTTTCCCTGTCCATGAAAAAATCCCAGCCGGAGAGGATTTCATAAGTCCTCCGGGATACACTGCAACCGGACTCTTTGACATACCTTTCCGCTGACTCAAGGATAAAGGGCATGAAGCTTTCTGCAGGCACAGAAAATGTATCAAGCTGAATCTTCATCATATACTCATGGTCAAAGGGAAGCATTTCGGTATCGCTGAGCATACGGTGTATCCTTCTCGGGCGGTAGGATTCATCCCAGCTGTTCTGCAGAACATAACCGTAATCCGGCCCTACTGTAGCCTGGTTGGCTGAAAAAAGGAAACCCCTTTCGGGGTTGATCAAAAAGGGCAGTTCCTCAAAAGGAACAAAGCCGGTCCACTTGCCCTCCCCTTCGGAGCCGTTATTAAGGAAGGCCCCTGTGCCATCTTCTCTGACAGGCACCAGGCCTGTAGGCCTCATTCCAATATTATCCCTGTCCGCAAACAGGAAAT
>CAYSKJ010000077.1:0-14034 GCA_964431655.1 uncultured bacterium
GAAAAACTTCAGTTTTGTAATTACAAAAATTTAAAGCAAAGAGGTGGTTAGATGTGCAGCAGTTAATAAGCCAGATATTGCCTCCAGCCCTGATAATCGGTGCAGTGGGACTTATATCGGCAGCCTTGCTCTATATTGCATCCAAGGTTTTTTATACCAGGGAAAACCCTCTTATCAAGGAAGTTGAAGCCATACTGCCGGGAGCAAACTGCGGAGCCTGCGGATTCCCGGGCTGTGCCGGGCTTGCCGAGGCTATTGTGGAGAAAAGGGACCCCAGCCTTAACTGTCCGGCGGCCCCCAAGGAGACCATTGCCGAGATAGGAAAGATACTGGGTATTAAAATGGAGGCAGGCGACGCAAAGAAGGCGGTCATCCTGTGTAACGGAACCCGTGCAAATGCTTCATTCCGTTCCAGGTACCTCGGTATCATGGAATGCGAGGCAGTCCATAACCTTTATACCGGAGAGAAGACATGCCAGTACTCATGCATAGGTCTGGGAAGCTGTATAAAGGCCTGCCCGTTCGGCGCTATTTCCCTTCGCGACGGGATTATAGAGATTGATGAGGAAAAATGCACAGGCTGCGGCAAGTGCGTGAAAGTGTGCCCAAGGCATGTCCTTGTCCTGTGGAAGTCCGGCCCCAAGGTTCTTGTCCGCTGCAGTTCCAGGGATAAGGGGCCTGCCACGAAGAGCAACTGCAGTGTAGGATGCATAGGTTGCACAAGGTGCGTGAAGGCCTGTAAATTTGATGCAATTGTTATGGACGGCCCCCTGGCCCGTATCATTGATGATAAATGCACCCGCTGCGGGGAATGCATAAAGGTCTGCCCCACCAATGCCATTGCAGGCCTATTCCTGAAAGAGGAGGAAAATGCAGATGAAGACGTTTAAGAAGGGTGGCGTACATCCTCCCGAATCAAAGCATACAGCAGGCAAGCCCCTTGAAATCCTTCAGCCCAGGGATGAGGTGGTGCTGTTCCTCAGCCAGCATATAGGAGCTCCCGCAAAGCCTGTGGTAAAGCCCAAAGACAGGGTGCTTACTGGCTCCCTGGTGGCCCAGGCCGCATCCTATGTCTCTGCCCCGGTTCATTCACCGGTTTCGGGTACTGTAAAAAAGATTGACAGGTTCACCTTCCCAGGCGGGCTTGACATGGATGCCATAATAATTGAGAATGACAGGCAGTACGAGATGTCCCCCGATATCGACACATCTCCGGATCTTATTGATTTCAGCGATGAGTTCAATATTCAAAAGATGAATGAGCTCAAAGACTATGCAAACAGCCTTGAATCCACAGATATTGACATAGCTTCAGGTCCGACGGGCATGCCGTCCCTGGAAAACAGCCTGAAAATATCCCTGCTTAACTACCTTAAAAAGAAAATGGAGGATGAAGGAAGGGCTCTGTCCGATATAGTGAACAATGAAGAGATACCCTTTGAAAAAATAAGGGATGATGCCATAAGGAACATAATCTCCAAAGCAGGCATAGTGGGTCTCGGGGGAGCGGCCTTTCCGACCTCGGTAAAGCTTAATCCGCCCAGGCCTGATAATATAGACGCCCTCATATTAAACGGTGCAGAGTGCGAGCCCTACCTGACATCGGACCACCGGCTCATGGTGGAGTCCGCTGCAAAGGTAGTCCAGGGCCTGCGGATAATTATGTCCATGTTCAGGAATGCAAAGGGCTATATCGGCATTGAATCAAACAAGAAAGACTGTATTGCAGCTTTCGGGGATATCTGCCGGGAATACAAAGATATAGATGTTGTCCCCCTGAAGGTAAAATACCCCCAGGGCGGAGAGAAACAGCTTATCAAAAGCATATTGAACCGGGAGGTTCCGAGCCAGAAGCTTCCTTTTGATGTGGGCGTGATTGTCCAGAATGTGGCAACTGCCTCGGCTGTTTACGATGCGGTCATAAAGAATAAACCCCTTTATGAGAGGCCTGTTACCATCGGCGGAAAGGCCGTTAAAAACAACAGGAACATCATTGCAAAGGTCGGGACAAAGCTTGCTGACATCATTGAATTCTGCGGGGGCATGGATAATCCCAGGAAGATTCTCTTCGGCGGACCCATGATGGGCAAGGCCATTGCCCATACCGATGTCCCCGTTACCAAGGGTACCAGCGGAATCCTGTTCCTTGACGCTTCGGAAGCCCCTCTCTATGATGAAAACAGCTGTATAAGGTGTACAAGGTGCATCAGGGCCTGCCCCATGGGATTATCGCCCACAACCCTGTATAATCTTACCAGGAATGAAAAGCTCAGGGAAGCCGGGGAGCTGGGTATCATGGACTGCATTGAATGCGGAAGCTGTTCCTATGCGTGCCCTTCCAAAATATATCTGGTGCAGTGGATAAGGCTCGGCAAGCTGAAGTTCAATAAAATAAAGAATGAGAAGTGAGAGGAGGAATATTTAGCAAATGAACCAGAATAATCCAGAACTTATTGTATCGTCTTCTCCTCATGTATATGATAAAAGCTCTGTAAAGAATATCATGGGCTCAGTTTTCCTGGCCCTTGTCCCGGCATCCCTGGTCGGTATATGCTGTTTCGGGATCAGGGCGCTGACAGTGATAGCAGTGTCAGTAATTTCCTGCATATTCTTTGAGGCAATTATACAGAAGCTTATGGGGAAAAAGATAACCGTAGGGGACTTTTCCGCGGCAGTTACAGGGCTTCTCCTGGCCATGAACCTGCCCAGCTCTGCACCGGTATGGCTGGTCGTCATAGGGGCGTTTGTTGCCATATACCTGGGCAAGCAGATTTTCGGAGGCCTGGGCCAGAACCCATTCAACCCGGCCCTTGTCTCAAGGGTATTTCTCCTTATATCCTTTCCCCTTTATATGACCCACTGGCCCAAGCCGTCAGGATTTTCCCTTGCCTTTGATGCTGCAACCCAGGCAACTCCCCTGGGTGTGCTCAAGACTGACGGTGTCACGGCAGCCTACCAGGCAGTCACAAGCCTTGACCTGTTCCTCGGACGGGTAGGGGGATCCCTGGGTGAGATATCCGCCCTTGCCCTGCTGATAGGCGGGATTTACCTCATGGCCAAGAAGATAATAAGCTGGGAGATACCCTTTGCCTTTATTGCCACAGTATTTGTATCAACGGGCATCTTTTACCTTTTAGACCCCTCAAAATACATTGACCCTGTTTTTCACATCCTGTCGGGAGGGCTGTTTCTTGGCGCTTTTTTCATGGCGACGGACTATGTTACATCGCCGCTTTCCAGCGGAGGTAAAATCCTTTTCGGCTTCATGTGCGGTCTGATAACCTTCATTATCAGGCTCTGGGGAGGATATCCGGAGGGCGTCAGCTTTGCCATACTTTTTATGAACGGTCTGGTCCCGCTGATTGACAAGTATATGCATCCAAAAAGATTCGGAAGGAGGGCAGTAGAAAATGGACAATGATAAAAAGAACTCCCTGCTTTACATGGTCCTGGTGCTTACCCTTATAACCTTTATCAGCGCCGCAGGCCTGTCCTATGTAAACGGGATAGTCCAGGAACCCATAAGGATATCCCAGGAAAAGGAGACCCTTACGGCCATTGGTCAGGTACTGCCGGAATATGATAATAATCCCTTCGAAGATAAATATGTAATGAAATATGAAGGCAGGGACATAAATGTATATATTGGCAGGAAAGACGGGAATATGACCGGCCTGGCCTTTGAAATATCCTCAAACAGCGGTTATGGAGGAAAAATGACTATAATGGCGGGCATCAATACATCCAGTTCCACCGTAAACGGCATGTATGTCCTTTCCCATGCTGAGACGCCGGGCCTCGGCGACAAGATGAGGGACAAGGAATGGCAGGACAAAGAGCTGAAAGGCAAACCGGTCTCCTCTGACTATAAATACAATGTGGTCAAGGACGGCGGAGAGATTCATGCCCTTACCGCGGCAACCATAACCTCCAGAGCTGTCTGCGAGGCTTTCAATACGGTCTATCCCCTGTATTCTGAGTTTCTGAAACAGCAGGAATCCCATGCAGGACAAGATGAGGATGAAATCCCTGAAACGGATGTCCTGCCTTCGGAAGAAACTCCCCAGGATACTGTCACAGAGGCAGAAATGCCTGCAGAAGAAATCATGGAATCTGAACCAGGAAAGGAGGAGTAGAATGCCGTCAATAGCAAAAGAATTCTCAAAGGGACTCTTAAAGGAAAACCCCGTATTTCGCCTGATGCTCGGGCTCTGCCCGACTTTGGCGACATCCACCTCTGCTACCGATGCCCTGGGCATGGGGATGTCCATGACCTTTGTCCTGGTCTGCTCCAATATTGTAATATCTTTAATAAGGAATCTGATACCTGATAAGATAAGGATACCATGCTTTATTGTAGTCATTGCATCCTTTGTCACGGTTGTGGATCTGTTTCTTAAGGGCTTCATGTATGACCTGCATAAAAGCCTCGGCCTTTTCATTCCCCTCATAGTGGTCAACTGTATTATTCTGGGCAGGGCTGAGGCATTTGCATCAAAAAACGGGCTTCTGCTCTCCATAGTTGACGGCCTTGGGATGGGTCTCGGATTTACCCTTGCACTTATGAGCCTTGGCGTCGTCAGGGAGTTTATAGGCGGGGGCAGTCTCTTCAAGGTTCCCCTGCTGGGAGCCGGATACCCCGGTGTTATAGTTCTGATACTTCCTCCGGGCGCATTCCTTACCATAGGCCTTTTAATGGGCCTGCTCAATAAGATGGAAAAGGCAAAAGGAGAAGCAAGATGACATTGATACTTATTATAATTGCATCCGTATTCGTTACCAATGTTATATTTTCCAACTTCCTGGGTCTGTGCCCCTATTTCGGCGTTTCCAAGAGCATTCCCACATCCATGGGCATGGGCATGGCCGTTGTCTTTGTAATGACCCTGGCAAGCGGTATAACCTACTTTATGCAGAAGCTTCTTGTACATTTCGGCATTGAGTATCTCCAGACTGTGGTATTCATCCTTGTCATAGCTGCCCTGGTACAGCTGGTGGAGATTGCCCTGAAGAAACTCAGCCCGGTTCTCTATAAAGCCCTGGGCATATACCTTCCCCTGATAACCACCAACTGTGCAATCCTTGGAGTGGCCATCCTGAATATACAGAGGCAGTACAGCCTCCTCTACAACATTGTATTTGCTTTCGGCTCTGCTGTCGGTTTCACCCTGGCGCTGATCATCTTTGCCGGAGTGAGGGAAAGGCTTGAAGTATCCGATATCCCTGAAGGAATGAAGGGGAATCCCATCTCATTCATAACCGCAGGTATCATAGCCCTTGCTTTTATGGGCTTTGCAAACCTCGTAAAGGGTATATAAAACAGCAGGGGGATTTATCCCCCTGCTGTTTTTATATCTAATAAGCCCTGCTGGCGGTCTTTATGATTTCAAGCTCCCTTTCAGGGGAACCCACATATCGCAGGCCCCTCCCGACAGACTTCGCGGGAAAACCAAAAACGCACAGGAGCCTAATTTATGTCATACCGGTAGATGTCAAGGTTGATCCTGCCTTCTTTAGAGACCTTTACCCCTTCCATCTCCAGCTTTTTTTTCTGCAGGGCACTGTCCTGATTTTTCAGGGAAATAAAACCCCTGGCGTTTATGACCCTGTGCCAGGGAAGGCTGTATTTTTCTGAGAAGCTCCTCAGCACCCATACCACCTGCCTGGCCCCGTTGTATAATCCGGCTGACAATGCGATCTGGCCGTAGGTCATTACCCTGCCCCCGGGTATCGACCTGATAATGTCTATTATTTCCCTGGTTTCAGCACGCATAAAGATATCATGCTAAAAGGTGAACAGTATGCCTCCGCATATCTGGCTGAGTATGACATCATCATCATGCCTGAGGTCCACCAGATCGGTATTGTATTCCATGTCCTCGCCGAATCTCCTGTACTGGTATTCAGCATAGAGCCCAAAATTCTCCGAAAGCCAGAATTTTAGCCCGCCCTTTACCTGGTATCCCCAGAACCATTTGCTTTCACTGCCGCTAATATCCAGATCAGGACTGTTCAGGCTGAAATTGCTTCTCACATAATACCCTCCGACCCCGGCCCCTCCGTAGATCTGAAGGATATCACTGCCGAAGGTCAGAAGCAGGTTCAGGGATACGGGCGTTATCCTGGTTTCATAGGAAGAATCGATATCAGGGCCGAAATCAATATCCTCCGCGTTTTTTGTGTAGCCAACCTCAAAGTTCAGGGCAAGAATGGGCAGTATCTGGGAGAAGCTCTCAAATCCGTAGATAATGCCGTTAGAGTCATCTCTTATTCCCGTCAGATCCCCTTGGAAATCATATTCACCGATATAAAGGTATCCGCCTTTTATGCCGTATTCCCCCGAATATAGATGGGAGACGCCTGCCGTTAGGAAAATGAGGGTCAAAAGAAATAGTCTTCTCATTTGTTTCCTCCTATTTTTAATTTAATGCTTAAAATTCCTGAAACCAGTAAGCACCATGGTCATACCTGATTCATCCGCCGCCTTTATCACTTCTTCGTCCCTTATGGAGCCCCCGGGCTGTATTATGGCAGTTATGCCTGCATTGACCGCCAGCTCTATGCTGTCCCTGAAAGGGAAGAAGCCGTCGGAGGCAAGCACGGCGCCCTTTACCTCCAGCTCGCTGGAAGACAGTGCTATCTTCAGCGCTCCGACCCGGTTCATCTGTCCTGCCCCTACACCTATGGTGCCGTTACTGTCAGCGATGACCACCGCATTGCTCTTGGTATGCTTGGCGGTTTTCCAGGCCAGGATCATGGCGGATTTTTCCTCAGAAGTGGGCTGTCTTCTGGTGACAACCTTCATGGGGAACCCTGCCTTCAGCCAGTCCGAATCCTGCAGTAAAAAGCCTATGGATGTCCTTTTTACAGAAAGGATTTCTCCCTTGGGTATATTGTTGGGCCTGTATCTTATGATGCGCAGTTTTTTCTTCTTTTTTAATATCTTAAGGGCATTGTCCGTGTAATTGCCTGCAATAATAACCTCAAAGAAGCGCTTTGCAAGCTCCGATGCCGTATCTTCATCAATACAGCCGTTGAATCCGACTATGCCCCCGAAAGGGCTGACCGTGTCAGTGCTGAAAGCCCTGTTAAAGGCTTTGAGGTAATTTTCTCCCAGAGCCACCCCGCAGGGATTTGTATGCTTGAGTATCACGCACACGGTCTCATTTTCAAACTCGGACAGAAGCTCAAGGCACCCGTTGGTATCAATTATATTATTGTATGAGAGGTCTTTTCCATTTAGCTTCTCCATTGAATATTCGCTTAAGAGTGGACGGTCATGGCAGGAATAGAGCGCAGCCTCCTGGTGGGGGTTCTCACCGTAGGAAAGGGCCTTTTCCTTTTCCATGTGCAGTGTATAATAGCGGGGGAATTTCTCCGTGTTCTTCTCGGCCTTATTGCCATCTATCCTGAACTGGGAAAGCTCTCTGAGTATATGGCCGTCATAATGGGCTATCATCCTGAATGCTTCTATGGAGAGTTCCAGGAGCATCTCGGCCGAAACCCGGCCCATGTCCTCAAACTCCTGCATGAACTGGCCGTACTGGGCAGGGGAGGTAAGGATGGCGCAGTTCTGCCAGTTTTTTGCCGCAGCCCTTATCAAGGTAACCCCTCCAATGTCAATATTCTCAATAAGATCATCATGACTGCAGAAAGGATTCTGTGATACCAGCTCAAAGGGATAGAGATTGCAGACCACCAGGTCAAAGGGTTTTAATCCAAGGGAAGATAACTCCTTTAAGTCATCGGGTTTCTGCTTTCTTGCAAGGATGGGGGCAAAAATCCTGGGGTCCAGTGTCTTGACCCTTCCCCCCAGAAGCTCGGAAAAGCCCGTCACTGTGCTTATATCAACCGATTCTATCCCATTGTCTTTCAGGTACCTGCATGTCCCTGAACTGGCATAGATCTCTGTTTTGTTCTCTATGAGCGTTTTTGCCAGTTTTACGGACCCGTCCCTGTCAGTAAGGCTGAAAAGAGCCCTGTTAATCTTCAGCATAAGCATCCGCCTCCCGGTATTTATTCTTCATTTCATTTATTATATTTTTATCCCTGGACCCGAATATGCCCGAACCGCTTACAGCTATATCCGCTCCCTTTTTCCAGATGAGGCCTATATTGTCCAGCTTTATGCCCCCGTCAACCTGGATAAGGTAGGAAAGCTCGTGGTTACTGCGGTAATTTGACAGCCACCGTATTTTATCCAGGGACCTCGGTATCATCTTCTGTCCCCCGAATCCCGGGTTTACCGACATAACAAGCACCAGGTCCACCAGGGGCAGTACCTCTTCAAGCATTAAAACGCTGGTTCCGGGGTTAAGGGATATGCCCGGCCTCATTCCAAGCTCCCTTATCTTCTGTATAAGCCTGTTAATATGCCTTACAGCCTCTATGTGCACCGTAACAAATTCCGACTGGAATTCCCGGCACTGTTCAAGGAGATAATCGGGCTCCTCCGCCATTAAATGCGTATCAAAGGGCAGTATGGGTTTTCCGTCTTCTGTCAGGTGCTTCTGAACGCCAACGCCGATGCTGATATTCGGTACAAAATTTCCGTCCATGACATCAATGTGCAGAAGGTCCGCACCCATGTCCCTCATCCTCAGAACTTCATCCCTCAGGCATCCCCAGTCTGCCGACAGTATGGAGGGAGCGATCAGTGGTTTTTTCATATAAATGCTCACTTTATTGTATAATCTTTATATAATCTGCCATTTAAATATAAACTGAAGCTGTCCCCCTTAAAACCGCTTATCATTAAAGCGTGATTCATTCCCGGCGCCAGGCTTTTCTCCCAGACACTCTCCTCTTTCTTGCCCTTCTTCCTTCTAAGCTCAATCCTGTAGTCTATGATCCCCGGGGGTGCCCAGAGCAGTTCAAAGAGATATTTCTGCCTTACATAATCCCTGGCGCCCCTTTTATTCAGGGTCAGGGAGACATATTCCCCCTCGTATATGAGAATACCCCCCAGGGGGTACTGGTTTACCACTATATCCTCGGGAAAGCCTTTGACATCCTTATAATTAATCTCATCAATATACACATTCATGCTGTCCAGTATATACTGGACTTCAAAGAAATCCTTTCCGATAAGGTCGGGAAGGATATATCTCCTGCTCTTCCTCCCCTTGCTTACAAGAAGGTCGACGGGTGTCTTCTTGTGAACTTCACTGCCTGATGCCGGGTTCTGGGATATCACCTGGTTGCTGTAGAATGCGCTGGAATAAACCTCGGTTATCTCACCGGGGGTGAATCCCTTCATCCTGAGGTTGTTGACAGCCTCGTAATAGGACTGGCCGGTATAATCGCTCAGAAAGGCCTTCTCCGGCCCCAGGCTGACCTTTACGGGGATGCTCCTGTCCCTTGCAACGGCTGTGCCGGGGTCAATGCGCTGGCTGACTACAATCCCCGCATCCATGTCCCTGGTATATTCAAGGTCCGCTATATACAGGGAGCATCCTATATCCTGGGCTTCCTTCTGGGCTAAATACAGCTGTTTTCCTGTAAAATCGGGCAGAACCACTTCCCTTTTTATAAAAAATATACGGAGGCCAGCATAGAAAACGCCTGCAAACAGAAAAACCAGAACGGCCGATATAATCAAAAAATTAAGTATGCTTTTCAGATATCTGTTCATTTTGAATGCCTGCTGTATAATCGCCCGGATAAATCTCTGTCAGGTATTATAGTATTTAATTCCTGCATAAGTCAAACAATATATAATTCAGGATATCTTTTCAAGAAGGAAGGCCCTTATGCCGTCCATACCGCTGGAGGGGAGAACCTGGAGGCTGTTCTGGCATATATAGCCGGACGGTATGCAAGGGGATACGATCTCCACTTCTCTCAATCGGTCAGGAAAACCTCCTATTATGTCCTCATTTTCTTCCCTGAGCAATGAGCATGTGCTGTATATAATACGGCCTCCGGGCCTGACCAGCTCCAGGGCTTTGGACAGCAGTTCCCTCTGGAGGCTGGCAAGCTCCCGGAGACTGTCTTCGTTGAGCCTGTATCTTATATCCGGTGCCTTGGCCAGGATTCCGGATCCACTGCAGGGAACATCCAGCAGGACCAGTGAGAAGGATTCCTTTTCCAGCCCCGACAAGTCCTTTATCAGCTTCACATCCAATCCCCAGAGGCTTAGATTCTCCCTGAGCTTCGGCAGGTCGCCGGGGTAGTGGGAATAAGCCGATATATCAAGTTTTTTGCCCTGGTTAATATCCATGAAATGTATCAGCTTTCCTCCCTTTCCGCAGCACAGGTCCAGAACTCTCTCATCCTTTTCCGGGCTGTACAGGCAGGAAACAAAACCGCTTGACAGGGACTGGACATAAAAGGGCATTCTGTCCTTTTTCAGTTTTGGAAGTATTCCTGACAGGTCCCGGCTGTCAATCTCTATAAATTCCTCCAGGCATGTCTTTGCCCCCTTAATTTTAACAGGAGACGGGTTCTTTACCGGGAAACGGATAAATATTGAAGGCTTTCTGCTGAAGGATAGAATGATTTCCCTGGCCTGCTTTATGCCGTACCGGGCTGAAAGCCTTTCTGTAAACCAGGGAGGCAGGGAGTAAAGCAGGGAATAATTATCAGTGTTTTCTATATCCTGCAGTATTTTTTCCCTTTTTTCTGCAACCCGGGAAAGAATGCTGTGGAAATAGCCCTTCAAATACCGGTCCCTGCCCTGTAGCATGTTCAGGCATGAGGAAATGACCGCATAATCCGGGACCCTGTCCAGGAATAAAAGGCTGTAAACAGCTATCCTGAGATTATTTAATGCATGATCCGGGATTTTTTTGCTCTTCTTCCTCGAGAAATCCCCTGTGATCTTATCCAGGAGCTTCATTCTCTGAAGGACTCCGTAAACAAGGTTGATGCACAGGTTCCTGTCCCTGGCATCGGTTTCTTTTTCCTGGAGCATCTCCATGGCTTCACTGAGCATCTTTTCTCCCGAAATAATGTCAGTAAGAAGCAGAACTGCTGTTTTCCTCGGATCAAAAGCCATAAAAAACCAGCCTTGTCCTTTTTTTGCTTCCCCGACTATAACATAAGATAAAATATTTGTATAAATCAAAATTTTTCTATATGATAAATAAAAAAAAGGCAGGCTATGGACAGGGGATACATACAGGTTTATACAGGCAACGGCAAGGGCAAGACTACGGCTGCCCTGGGCCTTGCCCTAAGAAGCGCCGGGGCGGGTAGAAAGACCTTCATCGGCCAGTTCCTGAAAAGCATGGACTACAGTGAAGACAAGGCCCTTTGCGCCCTGAAGGACTATATAACCCTGAAAAAATACGGGCTGGGCTGTTTCATTGTGGACAGGCCGACCAGGAACGACATCGATCATGCCAGGAAGGGCCTTGAGGAGATGGAGAAGATACTGGCACTGGATGAGTATGACATGGTTATCTTCGACGAGGCCAGTGTGGCCATATTCTTCGGCCTGTTTACCGTCGGGGACCTTATAGGGGTAATCAAAAAGAAGCCTTTGCGCACGGAGATAGTCATAACGGGAAGGTATGCCCCCCAGGAGCTTATAGAGATAGCCGACCTTGTAACAGAAATGGTTGAAATAAAGCATTATTATAATAAAGGATTGGAGGCGCGCCTTGGAATTGAAAAGTAAAAAAACAGCTGTATTTATTATTCTGGCCATAATTGTATCCGGCCTTTGCCATGCCCAGGATCCGGGCAGTTTTGACCCCTTCTACAAATATGATTTCTACATTAATAAATCCCCCTTTTATATCTCCGTCAGCACAAAGTTCACCTCGGATGAAGCCGGGAACTACAGCTTTTTCATCCCTGACTTTGATTATCTGAACTTTCACCCCTCCCAGAGTGTCAGGGATTTCAGCGCTTCAGGGACTGATTCCTCAGCCCTGATTGCCAGCGAAGATATCCAGGAGGACGGGATTACCTGGACTGTCCTGGATGTGCCCGGGGAAAGCGAATTTGCCATAAACTACAGGGTTGTCCCCATAGACATCTTTCACCGGGAAAGGCCCTTCAGGAGCTTCTATGACGGCAGGAAAGGGCTTTTATTCTTTTCCACCACCCTCATGAAGCCCGTGGACTGCAGGGATGACAGCATACAGATAAGCATGAACTCCAGGGACATTGAGTTTCACCGCCCCTTTTCCATAGGGAGCCTTGAGAAAAATATCTATTTTTCTTCATCCCTGGACGAGCTTTCTCAGGCTGTAATACCCCTGGGGAAATGGCATAAGATAGAAAATACATCCCCCAAAGCCATCATAAATATCTATATGGACCCCTCTCCTTCATCTTCCCAGCTGAACAGCCTGACCCGGGACATAAAAAAGTCCCTTTCCTCAAAAATATTTACACAATCCCTGAAAAGCATCACCAGGGATTCAGGTATCCTCTCCCAGTTCATTGTCCTGTTCTATGACGAAGATGAACCGGGAATTACAGACAATCCGGTGCTTTACTATAATAATTTCTGTTTTGTCTTTCTTCCCAGATCAGGGGATTATATCCGTGACCTCCAGGTGATTCTATACAGGGAGATTTTGCGCCAGTCAGCAAAGCTCTACCTTGCAGGCATGAGCTTCAAAGATATGACAGAGCTCTCACCGGTAAACAGCCTTCTTACCTTCATTTCGGTAAAATCCCTTCACAAGGCCGGTATCCTTGACCGGCAGTACTACAACAGGGCGAGGGAAATGACCTTCTTAAGGCATTCCTATGACCTGCGGGAGCATGAATACCATGATATAAAGCTGAAAGAGCATGCCCCCAGGATATTCAGCCTTCCGGGCATTCTTGACAATAAGGCCAATATGTATGCAAAGCTTTATTATCTTTTAGATATCCTTGACCCCGGCCTGTCCTGGGATGATTTTCTTACAGGCTTCATTGCCAGTTACCAGGAGGCAATGCCGGCAAAAGGGAGCCTGCTGGAGGCAGTCTCCTCATCAATACCGGGCATGGACAGGGATACGGTGATGAACCTCTACAATGTAATCAGGGAATACGAGCTGGACCCCTTTAAATTTGACAGTTAGCCCTCTTTGATTTCATAGCCGTTGCCCAGGTCATCTTTTATAAAGATTATGTCCGGTTTGCTTTCCCTCTTTATCCTGTTTACATCAAAGCCCATTTTATGCGCCTTTTCTGCCAGGGCTTCACGGTCTTTTACCGTAAGGCATACATGGTTTACAATATGGGGGCTGATCTCTGCGTCCCCCGTAAAAACCTCCAGAACCTGCCCATCGCTGGCTTTATATATTATTCCTTTCCTTATGCCCTTTTCATTGAAAACCTTCTCTGAAAAGGCCTCATCCATTGCAAACTCAGCCTGGCTTTCCAGGCCCAGAAGCCCGGTGAAGAAACGGTCTGCATACTCCTGCTTTTTTATGTACAATGCATAATGAACAATATTCATAGGATACCTCCCTTTATAGAAAATAATCCAGAAGAGGAACAAAGACAATTAAAAACCAGGGCATATATTATTACATCGCATCAAAAGAAAGAGGCTGGTCTGAACATCTCATACCAGCCATTTCAACAACAAAATTGTCCAGGACAATTAGAATTCCCCACTGCAGGGCAATTAAGTTTCCCTGCCCCGCCTCAAAATTACATGCCTGGTTAATAATCTGGATATATTAAAGCCGGCAGAAAGTCTGGCACTTATCGGATCAGATTAAATGCCCTGGCCTGAAATGACCGGTTTATAGCCGGGTATTCCTGTTTAATCCCTGCAGATCCAATTTAATTTAGAGTGAGCAATATTTTTGCGCATTTTTTGAATCAGGTTTGCCAAAAAAGTCAGTGTCGCCTGTGCATCCTGGTACGCCACTCAATACCAGTGAATAAACCCGACCATATTATATTCGATGAACAATTCCAGCATTCGTTGAAGTCCTGCTGAACTTACATGAAATTGTCTCCCAGAGTATCCGGCAGCTTCGATTCTTTCTATTGGAGGCTTACTTGACCAATATTTCAAATCATCACACATATTCACGGAACATATATTCTGTAGATCCAGCTATTTTTATTAAT
>CAYSKJ010000078.1:0-13983 GCA_964431655.1 uncultured bacterium
TGAGTATTTTCTTACTGATATATACGGGCACAGGCAGAACTATGAGATGGTCCATCAGTCCCTGTGCATGCTTGACGATCTAATCACAATGCTCTCCATTGCACTCAGCGGCCAGGGAGTCTCCATAATAACTGCCAGCGACCATGGTAATATTGAAGACCTTGGAATTCCAGGCCATACCAAAAACAAAGCCCTGTTCATCTATAAGGGTGCAAAGGGCCCTGCTGCCCTTGGACAGCTGGATGAAATCTCTGATTTTATAGTCAACCAGGTTTCATAACAGCTTTTGCAGAAAGGCCGATAAAGATAGGGCTTGAAAATCCTGATAAAGAACCTATTATTTCTAATATAGTCCCGTTTTAGGAAAGAAATGTGATGAAGCTCAAGTTAGCTGTTTTTTCAGGTATATTACTCATTATAATATGCCTTGATGCTTTTGCCGATACCTATCAGAAAAAAAGGGATAACCTTGTTGACAGCTTCATAAAGGGTTATGTCAGCGACCAGAAAATAATAAATGTAATGAGGAAGGTCCCCCGTCATCTTTTTGTGCCTGCTTCCCAGAAGCCCTATGCCTATGAGGACAGGCCCCTTCCCATAGGATTCGGCCAGACCATATCCCAGCCTTCTCTGGTGGCCAGCATGACAGAGCTTTTAAGAATTGGAAAGGACAGCACAGTTCTTGAAATAGGAACCGGCTCGGGCTACCAGGCTGCCATACTTTCCAGGCTGGTAAAGAAGGTATATACCATAGAAATATACAGTGAGCTGGCGCTTAGAGCAGAAAAGCTGTTTAAGGAGCTTGGCTATGATAATATTGAGGTTTTGCATGCTGACGGGTATTACGGCTGGAGCGGCAAAGCACCCTTTGATGCTGTCATTGTCACTTGTGCAGCTGAATTTGTGCCACCTCCCCTGATAGAACAGCTGAAAATAAAGGGAAGGATGTGCATACCTGTCGGCCCGCCTTTCCGCATGCAGCAGCTTCTCCTTCTTACCAAGGGCCCTGATGGTAAGGTATCAACCCAGGCAATATCCTATGTATCTTTTGTGCCTTTCCTAAGGGGCAGTCCAGCCAAGTGAATAAAAACAGTAATATTCTCCAGATTTTCTTAATCTCTTTTTCCCTGTTATGCTATGAAATTTCTCTTATACGCATATTTTCAATAGTTCAGTGGTATGATTTTGCATATTTCTCCCTTTCCCTTGCACTGATGGGATTCGGTATCAGCGGAAGTACAGCCTTTATCTTCAGAAGATGGCTCCTGTCGCATTTTGATTTATCCATATTTATCCTGAATATCCTATTTTTCATATCCCTTCCCCTTTTCTTTTTATTATATATGCAGATTCCTTTTAATGCGCTTCTGGTAGGAATAGACGGTCTTCAGGCCCTTTATTTTATTCTTGATTCCATAATGCTGATGATTCCCTTTTTTCTAGGAGCCCTGATAATTGTCCTCTTTCTTATGAAACACCCGGCCGGCATGATATATTTTTCAAACCTGGCTGGAAGCGGTCTCGGGGTTCTGGGGTGCTATGTCCTTATGCATTATATACACCCCTTTTCCATTATCTACCTGATACTCGGAGTCCTATCCCTCTCCCTTCTGTTATCCGCAAGCCTTTTTGGGAAAAAGACCTTTATGGCAAGCATCGCTTTTCTGTTCCTTATTATTTTCTGCACCGGTATTTGTATAGAAAAACTGGGTTTAATCAGGATATCTGAGTATAAATCCTATAGCCTGGTAAAGAATATGCCTGATTTTTCCATCCTTGCAGAAAAATTCAGTCCCCAGAGCCTGATTACTCTTGCCAGGGCTGATGGTTTAAGGAAACCCGGTGACCTGAGCTATTCCTACACCGGAACAATCCCTGAAGCTGCAGGAATGTTTTATGATTATGATAATCCTTCAGCTGTTTACCGATGGAACAGCAGGGATTCAGACCTGCAGTCCTTTGACTTTCTTTTAAGCTCTCCCGCCGGTATGCCTCACTATATACTCAAAGATTCAGCAAGGACCAGTTCCCTTGTGATCGGAACAGGAGGGGGGAGCGCTCTGTTAAGGTCGCTTCTCACAGGATTCAAAAATATTGCCGGGATAGAATACAATAAGACCATTATCAGGCTTATGGAGAATGAATTGAGGGATTATACCGGAAATATCTACAAGCATGAAAATATCCGGATTATTGATACTGATGCAAGAAGTTTCATTCAGACATCCCAGGAACCTTTCCAGCTTATAGAATTGGAGATGCTTAACAGTTTCATATCGGGTGCATCAGGGATTGCTTCAATGAAAGAGGATTATCTGTATACCAGGGAATCTTTCGCCCTCATGTATGGCATGTTAAGCACTAACGGCATCCTTAGCGTCAGCAGGTGGCTCAGGGAACCCCCCCGTGACAGCCTAAAGATAATTAATACGGTTTATGAAGCCCTGGTAAGCACAGGAATTGATGAACCGGGAATGCACATAATATCTGCAAGGGGGCCCTTAAGCATAAATATCCTGATATTCAAACAGCAGGTAAAAGGTGAATCAATTGAAAAGGCCCTTGAATTCTGCAGTATAAACGGCTTTGATGCTGTTTATTATCCCGGAATGGGGCATCATAAGCAGGAAACTTACTTTATGAAGACCGGCACAGATATCGGCACCTGCATTAAATATCTTCTGGATAATCAAAAAAGAGAATCCTTTATAAAGAACTATCTTTTCTACATAAGCCCTGCTACTGACAACAAGCCTTATTTTGGCAATTTTTTCCGATATCCTGTCATAAATGAAGTGATAAGGAAAAGCGGGACAAGGGATCTGGAATTCTCCCAGTGGGGATACTTCAGCCTGTTTATCATGCTTGCTCCCACACTGGCTTTAAGCCTGATTTTCATATTCAGCCCTCTGCTTCTGTCCCGGGAGCGTTTAAAGCCCGACAGGCATAATTTATACATGCTGTTATTTTTCTTCTGCCTGGGAATTGCTTTTTTCTTTGTTGAAATAGTATTAATCCAGAAATTGATTCTTTTCCTCGGGCATCCCATAAGTTCAATAAGCCTGGTATTAGCCTCAATTATGTGTTTTTCCGGTTTAGGTAGCTATTTTTCAAACAGACTGCATACCAACGGAATGCCCGGGATTCCCCTTGGGTTTATTATTGCTTTCATTGTGCTGACAAATATTATGATTGATTTTCTGCTCCCGTTATTCCAGGGTCACCCTTACACAATCAGGGCGGTTTTATCGGTCATAAGCCTCCTGCCTCTGAGTTTCTTCATGGGTATGCCCTTTCCCATAACTATAGAATATATTAAAAGGGAATCTCCGGATATTCTGCCGTGGTGCTGGGGAGCCAATGGTTTTGCGTCTGTAAACAGCATATTTATCTGTGCAATACTCTCCCTTACCCTGGGCTTCCGGGCTGTTGTAATATCAGCCATGACTGCATATGGCTGTGCTTTTGGGCTTATATTCCTGATTAAGAGAAATAAATAAAAAGCCCGGGCTCTGGCACCCGGGCTCTATTATGCGCTGATATTATTAATACCTGTAGTGATCGGGTTTATATGGACCCTCAACCTTTACGCCGATATAATCGGCCTGTTCCTTGGTAAGCTTTGTAAGCTTTACACCTAGTTTATCCAGGTGCAGACGGGCCACTTCCTCGTCCAGTTTCTTGGAAAGCACATATACCCCCATATCCTTGGGATTCTGCCATAATTCCATCTGAGCCAGCACCTGGTTGGTGAAGGACGTACTCATTACAAAGCTGGGATGGCCTGTGGCATTGCCCAGATTAACCAGCCTGCCCTTGGATAAAAGTATTATGGAGTGTCCATCCGGAAAGGTGTATTTATCAACCTGAGGCCTTATGTTCTCCTCCCTTATGCCGGGGTACTGTTCAAGCTTCTCAACCTGGATTTCATTATCAAAATGGCCTATATTGCACACAATAGCACAGTCCTTCATCTTTTCCATGTGTTCTATTCTCAGTACATCCCTGTTCCCTGTAGCAGTCACAAATATATCAGCTGTTTCCACCACATCCTCCAGGGGGCACACTTCATAGCCGGCCATTGATGCCTGCAGGGCGCAGATAGGATCGATTTCAGTGACAATCACCCTGGAACCGAAGCCGGACATTGACTGAGCACAGCCCTTGCCGACATCACCGTAGCCGCACACTGCAACAATCTTTCCCGCAACCATAATATCAGTTCCCCTTTTTATGCCGTCAGCAAGACTTTCCCTGCATCCGTAGAGATTATCAAACTTGCTCTTGGTCACTGAGTCATTTACATTTATAGCCGGAAAAAGAAGGGTCTTATTTTCGAGCATCTGGTAAAGCCTGTGAACACCTGTTGTTGTTTCTTCACTTACACCCCTGATATTTTTTGCAATCCTGTGCCATTTGTTGTTATCACGGCCGTATATATCTCTGAGAGCATTGTAAAGTTCATAAAAGTCCTTCCCGCAACAGGAGTAATCTTTTTCCAGCAGTTCCGGTTTTTCTTCAGCCTCAAAGCCCTTATGAACCATCAGTGTCGCATCTCCCCCATCATCAACTATCAGGTCTGGTCCTTTGCCGTCAGGAAAGGTCAGGGCCTGCAGTGTGCACCACCAGTAATCCTTGAGATTTTCACCCTTCCATGCAAAAACAGGGACACCTTTATCCACCAGCGCTGCGGCAGCATGGTCCTGGGTTGAGAATATATTGCAGCTGCACCATCGCACATCTGCTCCCAGCTCAACCAGTGTCTCAATAAGAACTGCTGTCTGAACTGTCATATGTAAACTTCCTGTTATCCTGGCACCTTTTAGAGGCTTCTGCTTCCCGTATTTTTCCCTGAGTGCCATTAACCCCGGCATTTCTTTCTCGGCAAGGATAATATCCTTCCTGCCGTATTCCGCCAGGCCCCTGTCAGCAATCTTATAATCCATATTGAATTCCTCCACGATTATTTTAGTATCTCTGTAATATCATTCCATAGACATTGTCAAGAAAATACGAAATATACGGTATATGTTTTCAGAAATTTCTAATTATATTTTATCTGGCCTTCAATCTTGTCCCTGGGGCCCTTTACCAGGTTTACAACCCGATTATCCCCGGCATTCCAGCTGAATAAGAAGATATAATCATTATCCCTTTCCATGGTAATAATCTTGAAGTCTTCATATTCTCCCTCCTTAGGTGTCGAATCCTCCTGGTAGTTTTGTACTGTCCATCCCCGGGAAGTAAAATAATCTTCAAAGTATTTCATTGCATTGCCGTTCTCGTCTTTTCCCTCAAAGGCTATGGCTGAAACATCGCTCTGCATTCCGATGAACAAAAAGGGTGTGAAGGTTTTCTTAAAACCCGGAGGCAGTTCCATCTCCGCCAGCTCTCCGGATATCCTGCCATCATATTTGTCCAGGGCAAACATGGCAATATCCTTCCCTTTGAATATCAGCAGGTTGATCAGGATTATGATAAGAAGAATTATTATACCTGCAGATATAAGACAGCCTTTCAGGCACCCGCTTTTCTTTTTTGGTTCTGTTTGCTGATTCTCCATTTTCTACCGTCCTTATTTTATTTTCTATATAATTTTCATTTTTCATTATACTATAACATTTATCAAATATTACAAAAAAATATGGAGGATTTCATGAATATTGAAAAAACCTTTGTAATGATAAAACCGGATGGCGTACAGAGAGACCTCGTCGGGGACATCATCAACCGTTTCCAGAAAAAAGGGCTTAAGCTTGTTGCCATGAAACTGACCGTTATGGACAGGGAAACTGCAAACAGCCTGTACAAGATGCATGTAAAAAAGCATTTTTATGATGACCTTATAACATTTATCACTTCCGGTCCGGTCGTTCTAATGGTATGGGAAGCAGACAATGCAGTGTTCATATCAAGAAAGCTCGTAGGCCCCACAACACCTAACGAAGCCATGCCCGGAACCATAAGAGGTGATTATATAATAAATACAGGCTTCAATGTCATACATGCCTCAGAAACGGTTTCAGCCGCCAGACGGGAGATACCCCTGTTCTTCAGGGAAGATGAGATAATAGACTACAGGCTGTCGATCAGGACCTGGCTGGGATTAAAGGATGTGAACCTGGCCCAGAGCTGAAACCTTCATGAGATATTATCCGTTTATATGTTGAACTTGAAGTCAATAATATCTCCGTCCCTCACAGTATAATCCTTTCCCTCCGACCTCAGACGGCCAGCCCTTCTTGCCAGGGGCAGAGATTTATATTCGGAAAAGTCATCATAGGAGATAACCTCAGCCCTTATAAATCCTTTGGCAATGTCAGAGTGTATTTTATATGCGGCCTTGAGGGCATTGGAGCCCTTTTTAAGCGTCCAGGCCCTTACTTCATCAGAGCCCACGGTAATGAAGCTTATCAGGTCCAGGAGGCTGTATATCTTTCTCAAAACCCTGTTAGCAAGAGGCTCTTCATATCCAAGTTCCCTGAGAAAAGCTTCCTGGTCCTCTGGTGGAAGCTCCCTTATTTCCCTTTCCAGAAGTGCATTTATATAAAATACTGAGTCAGATTTTGAAGAGGGAAATTCGTCTTTACCTGAGTTTACTACAAAAAGACATGGCTTTTGAGAAAGAAAACGGTAATGGCGGATAGTCTCAGACTCATTTCCAGTCAATCCGGTTTCAATTACCGGAATATTATTATTAAGGCTTTCATATATCCTTTTCAGAACAGGATATTCCCCCTCCAGATTATTTGCCTTTTTAAGACTGTTCAGCCTCTGCTCCAGCAGTACCAGGTCATTTAGCATAATCTCGCTCAAAAAACTCTCCATGTCATCTTTATATTCCCGGTTTAAGGAGAATCCGTCAAGGACAACAAGGTATCCGTCAAGCTCCTTAAGCTTCTGTATGGTGTTCTGGTCAAGATTCATATTATTCTGGGATGTGATAAAGCCAGGAAAATCAACAAAATCAATATTTGCATATATAGTTTTCTTTGGGCAGAAAATGGATGACAGCATGTCAATCCTTGAATCAGGAACCTTGACATTATGTATCCTCTGCTTTTCTGAGTATTCGTATCTATCAAATGATCCGCTCAATGCTTCAAACAGGGTTGTCTTCCCCGAGGATTGGTATCCGACTAATCCGATTTTCATAGAAACAGCTCCTCATACATCGAATATTACTCTAAGAAGAGTTTGACCTTCATGGTGCTCTATTTTAAAATTATGAAGGGTAACAGCCTTTATTATTTTCCTGACAGCATGTTTCTCCTCATCAGCTTTTTCACCCTTTAATTCAATAACAAGGCTATGTTTTTTAATTTCCCTGATTTCGGCATATCCGCAAAGAAACATTTGGGTATCAAAGAGGTAAATGAGCTCAGAAAACAGGTTGTATATCTGTTCTTCAGGGCCGTCTCCCTCTATCTCAAGCCTTATTGTCCTACTCAGTTCTATCCTGCCTGTATCGGTAATAACCTCATAAAAGGCTGTAACAGCATCAGTAATGAGGGATTCTTTACCGTCCGAAATAATTAAAAGTTCAATATCCGCAGTGTTATTAACATATTTAAACATAAAATGCTATCATTTCAAAGAATAATTTTATATAATAGGGCAAAGATGCAATTTTGAAAAGGAGAAAATCATGAGGAGAGAATATGTAAACTGGTGGAGTGATAATCTCGATAAGAAAATGGAACTTATAGTTTTCGGTGATTTCGGTTTTCCTTACATTGTTTTTCCTACATCAAAGGGAAGGTTTTTCGAGTGGGAAGACTATGGAATGATCCACGCATTGAAGGAAAAGATTGAAAATAAAATAATCAAGCTGTACTGCATCGATTCTATAGACAAAGAAAGCTGGTATGCCTTCCATCACCAGCCCCCTTTAAGGCTGAAAAGGCACCTTCAGTGGGAGGATTATATAATAAAGGAAGTTATAAAATTTATCCGTAAAGACTGCAGGGATGAAAACATCCCCATTGGAGCCACAGGAGCAAGTTTCGGCGCTTACCATGCTGTAAATTTCTTCTTCAAGCATCCCTCCCTCTTCAAAAAAATCCTTGCCATGAGCGGTATATACGACATACGTTTCCTTCTTCACGGGTACCACGATATGGATGTCTACTACAATAATCCCATAGAGTTCATACCTAACCTCTCGGATGAAAGCATACTCTCTCAGCTAAGACAATCCCTAAAGATAAATCTTGTCACAGGTACCGGTGCCTGGGAAGAAAATGCCGTGTCTTCCTCAAAAAACCTGTCGGATATACTCAATGCCAGGAACATACACCATAACCTCTATGTCTGGGGTCCGGAGGTTGAACATCATTGGTACTGGTGGAAGAAACAAGCGGAAATGTATCTGGAATGACCGGTTTTGAACCCATTTTTGTGCCTTATAATTTTTATTGACTTTTGCAGGGTTTAACATAAATCCATATTTCAATAAAAGATTCCGAAACTCCTATGAACTATGGATTTATAACAATAGCTCTTCTTTTTGTACTGTTCATATCCCTCAGGCCACTGAGGCTTTTTGGCATATACCTGAACATGGTAAGCGGGTCATTTCTGGCTATAATTGTACTCTACTTCACCCAGGTGATACACACCAGCACTATAAAAGCGGGCATCATCGGCAATGGCAGTCTCAGGCCATGGGAAATTATTATCATATTTTTTTCTGTTGCCTACATTACCATTAGTGTTGATATTACAGGAGTTTTCAGTTATTTTGCCTATAAGGTCGTTTATCTTGCAAAGGGACGGGGGTACAGGCTTTTTGCGTTTTTCTACCTTTTTGCATGCATTCTTACAACCTTTACATCCAATGATATTGTTATTCTTACTCTCACTCCCATTATCTTTTATGCCGGGTACCATGCTGACATCAATATTATCCCCCTTCTTTTTGCCGAGTATTTTGGCGCAAACACCTTCAGCATGCTTCTTTATATCGGCAATCCCACAAATATTATAGTCGGGAATGCTTTGGGCCTTAATTTTTTTGAATATACACGTATTATGTGGCTTCCTACCCTTATGGCCGGCAGTGCAAATCTTATAATGCTTTTTCTGGTATTCCGTAAACAGATCACGAAGCAGTTCTCTATCAGACCGGATGTCCATCCCCGAATTGAAAACAAAACCTATTTTATGACAAACCTTGCACTGCTTATCCTGATGCTGATTTCACTGGCCTTTTCGAGTCTGATTGGATTACCGGTCTGGCTTCTGACTTTCGGCTTTATGATAGTTTTCTTTTTAATTCAAATAACTAAAACTGCAGGTGGCTATTTCATAAATCCCCAGATTTTAAAATTTTCACATAGTGATACGGTCAAGGCTGCAAAAAGGGTACCCTGGAAAATCCTCCCTTTTATACTTGCATTTTTTATACTGGTACAGAGACTGAGCGAGATGGGCTTTGTAGATTCAGCAGCAAGAAGCCTTTCCCATGCATCTACGACCATTGGAGCCGGAGGTGCACTGATCGGTCTTCTGGGCCTGGTTCTGGCTAACATAATCAACAACCAGCCGATGACCATACTGCTTACGAGTATTATAATAAATAATTCCTTTGCTGTTCCCCAGAGTATCCTGCGGGCATGCGCCTATTCCCTCATAATCTCATCCAACCTCGGCGCCAATATATCCCTCATAGGGGCACTGGCAGGGCTGATGTGGAAAAATATCCTTAATACCCAGGGCGTGGACATCAAATACCTCTTTTTCCTGAAAAAGGGCATGATCATTACCCCTATTGTCTTCGCAATCTCTCTGTTCTGCCTTCTGTCAGCAATGTAGTACAATGCATTAAAGCCTTTGCCACTGCCCTGTATTACTGCTGTAAAAATACAGAAACAGCCTGGTATAAGCATAGGCAGTCCTGATACAAAGCATATTCTTTTTGTCCGCGTCCATAAAATAAACGCTCCCATTAGTCACGCCACCGGCCGGTTTAATGTGCATTATATTCTGTTTACCCATTTTGATAGGCTTGCTTATATCCGGAATAATTATGTATTGATTGTTTGGATCGGGTATATCTCCGCATATTATGCCGTAACTGGACCCTATAAAGGCCTTAATGCTTATCCTCTGGACAAGGCGGTTCTGACCGGATTCAATAAAAGATAAATTCACAGTTTCAGCCCCGCAGGAATCGTAAAGCTCAATAAAGCCGTCTTCGCTGAACAATATTCCATAGGTTCTGCCCTTATGTATAGCACCGGATTTTGCCAGGAAAAACATGCTTCTTACTGACAGCCCTAAGCCTTCAAGAGACCTTGGACCAGTGTTTATCCTGAATGATAAAGATACTGCCATTATAAGGCTTAGCACAATAAGCATTTCAATTAAACTGTACCCTTCCTCGTATCTGCTCATAATGTAATATAATTTAGCAATTTTCATGCCATCAACAAAAGGGCCTTAAAAACCGTAAATGTTCTGGAGTTGACATTTTGGACTGTAAAGTGTTTACAGTGTTAACAATAATAATTTGACTATATGATTTAAGGGAATACTATAAGCCTTATAAAATGGAGGTTTGATATCTATAAAAGGAGGGATGAATTGATGAAGAAAAAAATAGCTGTTGTTTTATCAGGATGCGGTGTAAAGGATGGGAGCGAGATACATGAAGCTGTCATTACACTGCTCTGCATTGACAGGGAGGGTGCTGAGTACAGGTGTATAGCACCTGAAATACTTCAGACAGATGTGATAAATCATATTACCGGCCAGAAATCCATGGAAAAAAGAAATGTGCTGGAAGAAAGCGCAAGGATATCCCGGGGAGAAATTACCGATATCAGATCAGCAGACCCTTCTGACTTTGATGCAGTTATAGTCCCGGGAGGCTTCGGGGCTGCAAAGAACCTATCCAGCTTTGCCTTCCAGGGAAAAGACTGTAGTGTACAGAAAGATTTTGAGCAGTTAATACTGAAGTTCCATAATGCCGGCAAACCCATCGGGGCAATATGTATCGCTCCGGCTGTAATAGCAAAGATTTTTGAGAATAAAAAATCCCTTGAAATAACCATTGGAAAGGATCCCGGTACAGCCTCAGCTATAAAGGCGATGGGCCATGAACATATCGAAGCAGACGCTTCAGGCATTGCCTGGGACAGGGCAAACAGGATTGTCACAACCCCTGCCTATATGATGGCAAAATCCATAAGCGAAGCAGAAACCGGCATAGCAAAGCTTGTAAAGAAAATCATAGAAATAGCCTGAACCGATGGAAAATAAAAAGAAAGAGCTGACAGATATATTCAGCAGGCTCCTCAGTGTTCTGGAAAATGAGCCGGTAAGGGATGGCCTGAAAAAAACACCGGAAAGAATGGCTGATTTTTACCTTCAGATCCTTGAAAACCGCAGAACAAACATTGATGAAATATTGGAGAAATCCATATTCCAGGAAAACTATGATGAAATGATTGTGCTTAAGGACATAGAATATTACAGTCTCTGTGAACACCATCTCCTTCCCTTTTTCGGCAAGGCTCATATTGCCTATATACCCAGGGGCAATCTTATCGGCATCTCCAGCATCGCAAAGGCGCTGGAATATTACAGCAATATGCTGCAGATACAGGAAAGACTGACCAAACAGGTTGCGGACTGCCTTCATAAAGCTCTCCAGCCCCTGGGTATAGCGGTTATACTTGAAGGATACCACCTCTGCATGATGATGAGGGGAGTAAAAAAAGAGAATGCCCACCTTATAACATCGGCTATGTACGGTTCTTTCAGGAAAAGCACCAGCACAAGGATGGAGTTTCTGGAATTCTACAACAGAATAACAAAGAAATAATTGATTTGACATCCTCTTCTTATTTTAATATATGCTGAATTATCATGCTTAAGAATCTGAAAAAGGACCATCTTTCACTGATAAGGAAAATTATTTCCTGTCTTTTGGATAATATCGTGCTTTACAGCCTTGAATCCCCTGCCTTTATTGATGAATACAGGCTGAAAGCCAGGCCTGCATTTTGCCCTATTAATCAGAAGCTTCCCTTTTACTTCACAGAGACAAAAAAATACATTCTCAATGAACCCAGGATCTATTTTTTCAAAGAAATACTTCTGGCCCTCCTGCTGAGCGGAGACTTTTTCAACAATGGCCGGAAGGTAAGTATATCCGGTTTTTCAATCAAAAACAAAAACAGCTTCCTTCAGAAATACCGTACCAATCCGGGCAGTATCATACAGCTGTTTCGTATCCCCTGCAGGATACACTGTGAATACTGCTACCAGGACGGCGTGCCTGGAGATTTTCCTTTCAACGTAAGAAAGATAGACCACGGCGAGATAAATGACCGGATAGAGCACTTCTCCATGGAAAGCGAGCTTTTCCCAAGGGTAATATACAATGTGGACGAAACCCTTTCCCACCCCCTGTTCTTTGAGGGTATGTCCCGGCTCAGGCAGAAGACCACTGATATTATCTCAATCTACACCAATGGAGAAGCTCTTACCTGTGAAAATATAAATAAACTTTCCAGCCTTATGCCTCTGCTCGTAAACCTGTCCATGACATCCTCCAATCCTGAAACCCGCACCAGGGTCACCAGGGACAGAAACCCTGAAATAGCCATAAACAGCATAAAAGAAATGAAGCGCAGGGAAATTCCCTTTGAGATAACCCTGGTAGCATGGCCGACCATCAGCATGGAGGATCTTGAAAAAACCATAAGCTATGCTGATGATTATTCGCCCATGTATATCAAAGTCATTCTTCCGGGTTACTCCCGTTTTTACAAAAAGCCGTTCAAGGAAAACAGCCTTGATTACAATCTAGGGGTTATCAGGTTTATCAGGAAAATCAGATCCAGGTACCGCACAGACATCATATTCGACCTTAATAAACTGGAGGAAATAGACCTGGGGCTTGACCCTATCGAGCCCAGGATAAGCTACGTAACCGCCAATTCCCCAGCCCGGAAAGCCGGCATTGAAAAAGGACAGGTAATCTACAGCATTATGGGAAAGAGGGTGTTTTTCAGGCTGGAAACCATTGGATTAATCAACGCTTTTGAAAGAATAATTAAAAAAACCGATATAGACATGGCAGTCATTGATAATTCCGGAAATAAGAAAAACATTCTCATTAAAAAAGACCTCTTTGCTGACAGCTACCCATATTTCACCTGGCAGAAAGATCTCGGCATACATATAGGCGACGGCATTGAACCCAATGCAATAACCCAGATAAACCACATAATATCCCGCACCGGTTCAAAAAACACGGTTTTCATGTCCTCATACCTGATGAAATATTCCCTGTCCAATATGCTTGATAAATGGATAAGGATAAAAGAGGGCATCAACTTCCGCATACATATTCCAAAAAATCACTTCTGGGGAGGCAATATTATAGTCGGTGACCTTTTGACCGTGGAAGATTTCATAATTGCCATAAAAGAAGTTACTGAGAAACACCCTGAGACTGACCTGGTAATAATACCCTCTTCACCCTTTTCAAGCTGGAAAAGGGATTTAAAAGGCGACCTTTACTACAGGATAAAACGCAGCTTCGGTATAAATATAGAGATGCTGAATTACCCCAGGATGTACAGCTGATTATCCTGAAGCCCTGCCTCCATTATTCCCTGCGTCCCCTCTGGCTTATCAGCCTGTAAACACCAAATACTCTTTTATCATGCGCAATTATGAATCCGCTTAAGGATATCGACAACTCTATGCTGTTTTCCTGCCACCAGTTCACCGGATTCTGGTAAAAACCCTGATGGTGAAATTATATAAAATCAAGTCCTGGTGCATTTTTAGGCAATAGAAGCTAAGGCAGGGTAGTTTAATCCTCACAGCTGGTTGTATGGGATGATTCCTCAAGAACCGGAAGTACATTAATCTCATGAAGAAGTGAACTGTCCTTTAGGACCATTTTAAGATGATCCATAGACCAGTTTCCCTCATGTCTTCCGATTCCCTTCATAAAGAGGG
>CAYSKJ010000079.1:0-13819 GCA_964431655.1 uncultured bacterium
AGCTCTGTCGGGAAGCTATGCCTTTTTCAGGGAGATGGATTTAAGCAGGAGCATAAGCATTTTTTTATCAACAACCTACGGTTTTTCCGGCTTTTTCATTTATCATCTGATGCATATAAATATTAACCTGCCGGCATCCTGCCTGCCCTGGACCCTGTTCTTTGCCCTGAGGCTTATACGGCGCGCTGAAGGCCGTTATGCCAGTTTCATCCTTCTGTCCCTGACTGTGGCTTTCCAGATCCTGTCAGGCACCTTCCAGTATGCCCTGTATAATCTGCTTTTCTGTGTATTTTTTATCATGATAATTGAGCCCGGAAGCCTGAAAGGTAAAAAAAATTTCATTATTTGCCTTGCCCTGGCTTCAGGGCTTCTTCTGGCATCCCTTCAGCTTTTCAGCACCATTGAGCTGGTCAGCCTGTCAGAAAGGCAGAAAGGCCTGGACAGGGATGAGATTGCCCAAAAAAGTTATCCCCCTTTCAATCTTATAACCTATCTCTACCCCTATTCTTTCGGCATTCAGACACCTGCCGACGCCCGGGGCTACGGCTTCAGAACCCCGGCATATTACGGCCCAGGCGCTTACTGGGAAATAAACAGCTATATGGGAGTCTCTTCCATCGTCCTTTTGCTGTGCCTTTTTATCAGTATATTCAATAAAGATTTCCGGTACAGGAAGGCAGTCCTTCCCCTGGCCTTTCTCCTTTTAATTGTCTACATTGCCATGCTGGGAAAATATTCCCCTTTTTTCGGCCTGCTTGCTGAACTGCCGGTAATAAGCTACTTCAGGGGCTTCTCCCGCCTTCTTTATATATTTAACCTGATAATACTGCTTTTATGCGGGTACAGCCTGAAAAGCCTGGGGAAAAGCAAATCAGGCATCAGGTGCATTTTGCTGGTGCTTATAATGCTTGTGGTATTCCATCTGTCAGCGGGCCTTTTTTTCGGCTGTCTCGTACAGAAAAACCCTCATGGGTTTTCCCGCATCCTTTCAGATATTTCCGGTTTCAACCTCCTGAACAACCCCTTTTTTAACCAGACCCTGCTTTTAATCCTCTTTTCTTGCCTGTGCCTTCTTTTAATTGTTAAAAATCCCAAATGGCTTCTGCTTTTAATAATATTTAACTTTATTGATATATATAATTTAAATGCTGATTATAACAGATACACCCCTGCTTCAGAAGCCCTGTTGAAACCCGGCGGAGTAAAAGCTCTGGAAAGATCAGCGGGTAATGTAAGGATAGCCAATGTCATAAGGAGGCCCCATCCCTTTTATGACCTGCAGAGCCTGAAATCCTCAAGTTCGCTTATCTGGGGCATAAGTGATGTATTTCTGCCTTCACCCCTGCTTTTGGTAAAACAAAAGGCTTTTCTTGAGAAATACGGCCTTCTTTTTCACCCTTTTCTTGAACAGGAAAAGGCTCAAAAGTTACTCTCCAGCCTTCCGGAAATACGTTCGGCGGGCATAACCCATCTGGTTTTACCGGCCTGGCTCCCCTTTGACCATAAGTCCTTCACCCTGGTATTCAGTGATGAGCATGTGAATATCTATGGTATAAAGAACCCGGAACCCATCATCGGAATTTCCCCCGGAGGCTCTGCCTTTACTCAATATGACTCTCCTCACGCGTATACCGTATGCTACAGCCTGGACCCAGCCTTCCAGGAAAAGGAACATAGCCTTAAAATAAGGTACATGGATTATCCAGGCTGGGTATTCTACCGCGATGGTGAGGCTGTTAAACCCGGACTCTGCAGGGATATCTTTCTGCAGATCCCCCTGATAAGGAATTCAGGCACCGTAAAAGCAAAATACCTGCCTAAATACTATAAACTATCTTTATATTTAATTTTATTAACTATTTCTATATTAATATTATTTAAGCACTTATTAAAATATATATATTAGTAAAAGACTTATAAATCATAATTCCAAAATTATATCTATATCAGGATGCTTTATCATATTATATATGCTTTTATTATATAGATATATCTATAATCTATATATATATTAATATCATATATTTATAATATTATTGATTTTTCTCTTTTGTATAATTATAATTATGGTTCAGGGGGTAGTAAGCCATGAAAATATCTATTAAAAGCACCGCCTCAGCACTATTAATCCTGGGTATATGCCTTTTTCTATGCTTATCCTTCAGTCAGGCACAGGATGAGCCTTTGCAGGTATCCTTTTCATCCCCTCTTTTAAACTGGGATTTTGTAAATAAGAATACCAGCATATCGGATATTGTCCCGGTATGCCTCCATTTTGCAGAAATGCTTGAAAAATCAGGGATAAATGCAGGGTATGCCCTCCGGCTCAATAATACCATATCCGGCCCCTGGGAATTTGACTTTTATATTTTTATTTCCGCCAGCGGGAAAGAAGAGGATACTGCTGTATTTATCAACTCCTCCATGTCCGGATTAATAAAAATATTATCAGAATCAGACAGCCCAGGCATGCTTATAAAACACCGGCATGATGAGGCTTTTTCCCTTATAAGCAATGCAGACAGTATTTCAAGCTGTTCCAATGCAAATATCTGCATACTTCCCCCGACTGACCTTGTACTGCTTCATTATTCAGGGGAAAGGCCTTTAATTCTAAGGATTAGGCCTGTTTGGCTTTTAGGTGATTTTTATCATATACCGGAAAACAGCCTGGGAACAGAGGGGCTTGCCTGGGACAGCCTGTTTTTTAATTCGGGCAGTCTGCCGGCCAGTATAAAAAACAGGACAGAAGATAGCCTTATTATTTTCCTTGAGCAGAGGGTAAACCGCCTTAATAATGAAATTAAGCACAACCGGGTTTTCAGCGCTTTTAATATATACTTTGAAATTATAAGCCTGCTGGGTGAAGGTATTGACGATAATATGGATTACGAATACCACTTAAAACAGCTTGAATACAGTTATTTATACAGTTATCCTAAAGCACTGCTTGAAATTATATCAGATTATCCCGACATTAAGAGTTATTTTACTTCTTCTAATGCCCGGATTCATACCCAAAAGGCCCTCAATCAGTCTGCCAGCTTAATTTCCCACCCTGACAGGATAAGAATAGGAAGTATCAGGATGTATGTTGATTATTACCTGGGCAGGTTTAAAAGCTCTGATTACAGCCCGGACCGCCTCAGGAAAAATGCACTGTCCCTGGCCCATTTTACCGGCATACTTTCCCTGCACCTCTACAGGCCCCTGGATATACACGAAAAAACCGGACATCTTATGGAGCTTCTGGCAAAAAGGAATATAATCCCTTTATTTGCTGATGATTCGGGAAATATCCTGTCCGCTGTTCATATTGAAGGAATAGAAGGCCTGGAAATAATGAGCATGGCCAGAATAATGTCAAGGCTGAAATACAGGAAGATAAAAAATATCAGGCTTCACAGCCTTAAAGATAAGGGATAAAAGAACCTTTTTCAGATTCTTTCTGCGTCAATAATCTCCGACAGGGTATTGAGCTCCTGGGTCCTGAGCTCAATATTGTCAATGGCTGTATCAAGCTCCGATTCTATTATCTGATCAGGGCTCAGATCTATCCTTGACAGGTCCAGTATCATTGTGGAAAGAGATGTTTTGGTGCTCTCAATCTTTATCCTTATCATCTCCTCTGCTTCAATAAGCTTTTTATGCCTGTCCAGCTGGTGTTCCAGAACCTTTATATGCTCCATGCATTCATTTTTCAGCCTCTCGCTGGCTGTTTCTTTAAGCTTTGCTTCAAACTCCCTCTTTTTAACCTCAATGATCTGCCGGTCCATCTCCTTCAGTATGAGCTCTATATTCCTTCCCTTATCCATTAGAACCTTAAGGGAAGCAATAATGCTGTCGATATCCTTCATGATCCTGCTTTTATGGTTTCTTACCTTCCCGCTGCTTCTGGCAAGGAGCTTGATAATCCTGTCCTTTATATCCTCTATCTCCTTAAATACAGTATCATAGAAGGAAACCTGCTCTATCCTCCTGGACTGTCTGCTTTCGTTTTCCAGGAATTCAGCCCTGTCCGGCCTGGCCCTGGCCCTGGCTGAAAAATACCCGAAAACAGCTGAGATAAGGCCGATACCGGTGCCGAGGATAACAAAGGAAGGGATGGTAAAACGGCTTTTGATTATTATTATATCCAGAAGAATGATTATTATATTTATCTTGAGGAAGCTAAGTACCTTGTCAACGAGCCTTTCTTTGGCCTTTATAAGCCTTTCCCGGCTTTTCTTACCCCTTGCATTTTGAGAGTTTACTGCATTGTTCATAATATGATTAACCTGATTCTGGGCATATTATATGCATTATTTTTCTTTTATCAACACTTAATTATCAATCCTGCCTGCGGGCGAAGGAAACTATCCATTCATATTTCCAGTAGCCGCTTTTTGTCTGGATAATGACCCTGTCCCCTTTGCTGTAACCCTCATAATCGCCGTGCGGGACCGGCAGGCTTAGATCTTTCGGATCCTCCTGCCAGCCTGAGACCCTGATATAGTAGGATGTGGAATTTTCCCCGGTCTGAGAATACTTTTCCAGAACCTCTGAGGACTTATACTGAACAGGGGACTGGTCCATATATCCGTTGGAAAAGACAAGAAAACCCATGCCGGCTATAATAAAGCCTGTCAGAGACATGACAAGAAGCACTGATGCTATTATATGGGAATCCGACCGGCCCTTTATATAGGGCAGAATAAAGAACCAGAATACTATCAGAACAGGTACCGAATACATAAAGGAGTCCAGATAGAGGCCCCGGTCCACCAGCCTGTAATTCAAAGACCCTGCAATAAGGGCCAGGATTCCGAGAAGGTCAATTAGACCGACTATAACAAATATTGCAAATACCGGCTTGTTTTTGGCCCCGGGGTTGAGTTTGTGCTCGAAATCCTCAGATGTGGAGGGCATATTCATGGACAGCTCCAGGAGATTGTCAATGCAGTTCAGGAGGCTGTCCTTATCAAGCTTGCCGAGCTTTTGCCTGACCAGGGGTATATGAAGGCATATCTCGCCCTTTTTCAGCTCTATGGAATGGGCCTTGACCCTTTCATCACCCAGGATGGCATCTATCTGCTGTCTCCTTGCCCCTTCCCCCAGGTAGGCCCTGGCAAACTCTTCACTGCCTGTATCAATGAAATACTTTTCGTCAAACTCCATATCGCCTGTCTGGATCTCCCGGGTAAGACCTATTTTTTTGGAAAAGGATTCAAAGGATGATTCTTTCTTAATTATAAGCTTATTTTTGAAGGCTATCGGGAAATAAGCCTTCAGATAAGGCGGGGAGTTCTTCGCCCCCGGAAAATAAAGGAACCTTATATTCCGGTCTTTGTAAACTCCGTCAAATATCTGCTGAATTCCCTTTCTCCTGACTGCACCATAGGGAGCAAGGAGATCGGCCAGCAGCACCTTCCTGCCTGGCTTTCCGCTCCTGCGGGCACGGATTGCAAGAATTACAGCAATCACGGTAGTTATAACAAACATACTTATAACAAAGAAAAGGACTGCATTATTATCCACTGCGTTCTCCTTAATATCGCATATTATATAGACTTACTTATTATCATCAAATATATTGTTTTCTATTACTTGCAGTATTTTTTCCAGCTGTATGCTCCTGGAACCCTTTATAAATATCTTTTTGTGGTCTTTCAGCCTTTTTATTATCTCCCCTCCGGCATCCTCTTTTTCTATGAAACTGCTTACCCTTTTCTTTAGTTCAGGGCAGATATTATCCCTTGCATTCCAGAACTCTTTTCCCACCGTTATTATGGCATCAATATCCCTGTCCAGGGCATAACTAAGCATCTCGTCATGATACCGGGCGCTCTCAGTACCCAGTTCCAGCATATCACCAAGGACCGCAAGGCTCTTCCCTTCTTTTCTTATGCCGGAAAAAGCATCCAGAGCATTTTTCAGGGCTATGGGGGATGAATTATAGCAGTCCTCATATATTATATACCCGCCCCTGGCGTACAGATTGCTCCTCATGGATACTGCGCTGCAGGAACCAAGACCCATGGCTATAAATCGGGGTTCAATCCCCAGGCAGTCGCAGAGGCAGGCTGCGGATACAGCATTTATAAGGTTATGCAGACCGGGCACCCTCAGCCTTATATCAACAACAGGATACCCCGAGGGCAGAAGCATGGAAAATGTGTAGAAACCCATTTCATCACAGTCATACCGGGCTGGCTTTATGCTGTATTTGCCCTTCAGACTGTACCTTATGGTCCTCTTATTCCATTTTTCCCTGATACCCTCAGAAAGGACTTTGTCATCAGAAAAATATATGATAACGGGGTCTTTCCTCATAAAGTCAATGAACTCCAGCTTGGCATCCCTTATCTCATATATACTGCTGAAAAACTCTCTGTGCACATCCCCTATATTCAGCACCAGGGCAGTATCCGGGCCTATGATCTCAGCCAGCCTTTTTATCTCCCCCCTGCAGCTCATACCTATCTCAAACACCATAATTTCAGGCTCTCCCTTTATGGAAAGGATGGACAGAGGTATTCCTACCTGGCTGTTATAGTTCCTGGCATTTATAAAGCAGGGCTTTTCCGCGGCATTGAGAATACTGCCGGCCATTTCCTTTACCGTAGTCTTGCCTGCACTGCCGGTTATAACCGCTTTCCTGGAGGATTGGAATCTTTGAAGGAAGATCATAGCCAGATGCTGTATGCTGTAAACAGGATCATTGACCAGTATATAGGATATATCCTCTTTTATAAGAGGAATGCTTCCCCTGTCCGATGTTATAATGAACTGCGCCCCTTTGCTCAGGGCATCGGGAATGAAGGAACTGCCGTCTACCCTGCCGCCCTTCAGGGCTACAAAAATATCCCCCTGCTTTATCTGTCTTGAATCAATGCTTATACCTGCCGGGGGACTGCTTAAGATGCGTTTTTCCAGGGCGTCCAGCAGGTTTATTTCATACAGAATATCATGGTATATATCTGATCTCATCCTTTGCCTTCCCTATCTAAGTTTTATGAAAAGCAGAGCTACTGCACTGGACAGGCCCGCAACAATCCAGAGCTTTATCACCAGGTTGGACTCGGAATAGCCTTTGAACCGGAAATGGTCATGCATGGGAGCCCTGTAAAGTATTCTCTGCCCCAGGTTCAGGCCTCCGTTGTTGACCCCGCCTATCTGGTCCTGAAGGAAGGATGAAAACATCTCAATAAAGAATAGAAAACCGGCCAGAAATAAAAGGAGCTCCTGCTTGATCAGTACTGCTGTGGTAACTATGACACCGCCTATGGAGAGAGAACCGCTGTCCCCCATGAATACCTGGGCCGGATAGCTGTTATACCAGAGAAAGCCTATCACCGATCCGAAAAAGGCTGCCATGAATACGCTGATCTCACTCGCCCCTTCGATCCAGTAAAACTTCAGATAATCGGACCAGTGCAGGTGTCCCATTATATAGGCATAAACAGCATAGACACCGAAGGTGAAGACGCTGCTCCCGGCTAAAAGACCGTCCATACCGTCTGTAAGGTTTACCCCGTTGGTAAACACCCACACAAAGAAGAGTATCAGGATAAAGTATAAGAAGAAAGGAAGATGTATCAAAGGTTCCTTCATGAAGGGTACAAAAAAAGCACCCTCCAGGTCTGCACCCTCAGAATAGGGAGATACTTGCTCAAAACTGACAAAAAGGGCAAGCATAAGGCTGAATACAGCCTGAAGCAAAAGCTTGGTGATCCTGAGCAGGCCCTTATCGGCATCCTTATAAATTTTGATCTTGGAGTAATCATCAAGGAGGCCCATGCTGGCAAACCATATAAGGGCAAAAAGAAGTATATGAACGAACCGGTTGCCCAGATCAGCGCAAATTATGGAGGAAATGATGGTGGAGAGTATAAATATGATGCCGCCCATCTGAACTGTGCCTTTCTTGCCCCCCGCGTCCAGGACTGAATGAGCCTGGCTCTCCATCCCGTGGTACTTCCTGGAATAGTCTACAAATCCCATCTTGAATAGAAGAAGGATCATTCTCCGGCCAAGGTAAATGGCCAGCAGAAAACCTGTTATTGCCGCAAGAATAGCTCTGAAGTTGACATAGCCGAAAAGCCTCAGGGTTTTGTAATAAGGAATAAGGAACCGGTATACCAGGTAAAGCATAGGTTTTAGTTCTCCAGTATTTCCATTAGTTTATTATACCTTGTTTTTATTTCAAAGGATGCCTTATAATCATTGCTGGTAAGAAGTATGCTTTCCAGGCGGTCTCTTACCTTCTTTTTATATTCTCCCCCGGGGTTTCTCGCCAGAAAGCAGACAATGCCCTCGATGGCTGAATTCCTTAGCTTCCAGTTATATACACCGGTGTGCATAAGGAGGATATCCAGGTCCCCCGGGATACAGCTAAGACTCCCGATACACTTCAATGCTTCGTAGGAAACCATAAAATACCGGTCCTTTACCAGCATCCGCATCCTGTCCAATATCCCCGGACTGTCAATTATAGAGTCTGAAAATCTTCTGAGGGCGATCAGGCATGCTGACCTGACCTCGAAATGCATGTCTGACAGTCCCTGTTTTAAGGCATCTTCAACCTCCAGGCTGTATATGCCTATTTTTTCAACGGATTGTACTGCATTGCGCCTTTTTATGGCATTATGCATGTAATTTCCTGCAATAAGCCTGAAAATAATGTTCTTCTGGCATTTCTCAGTGATAATATTAAGAAGGAAAGGCAGTTCATCCTCCTTTTTCATGTTGCCTATAAGTTTTACAGCACAGTTCTCAAACCACCAGGAACCTGAATGCCTGAAGGAATTAAGCCTTAAAAGAAGGTATTCCCTGTCAAAACCCGCCAGTGCCTCATGGGACAGCTGAGAAAATTTCACTGCAGACAGGTTTTCAACAGACCTGCAGACCTCTTCAGGTTTCCCCTGTAATGGTTCAGAAGGCCCAGACACGCCTCCCAGGCTCATTATCCGGGAAAATATAAGAAATAGCCCCGAAGAAACGAAAAGGGGTATAATAAGGGACCATGCGCTGTCTATATTATTAAACCTGAAGCACAGCAAACCCAGAAGGAACATGCCTGAAACAATCAGCAGTTTTGCTGATTCCATCCGGGCTGTGATTTCATCCCGCGGGTTCAGGGTTAATTTTTTTGTCATAATGCGGGAAACTACAATGAAAATAAATGGATAGAGGGATATCAGAACCGACACAACCTGCCCGGGGATATGAAAGAAATTCTTGAGAATTATGTCAGCCATAAGCAGGCCTGCCAGAATCAGGATATAATCCCTTCTTCCTTTGAGCTTCTGTATCTTTACAAAGAGATATGCAAGGGGAATCAGGATAAGCAGAGGGCTTAAACCTGCAAAAAAGGGAAGTATGGCATGCGCTTTGGAAAACCTGAAACTGCCGGCCAGTACATACTGAATCTCTTTCTGCATAAAAATAAGAATTATTATGACCGGCAGGGTATAAAAAATGATTCCCCTGAAAAACCCAGATAGCAGGAACCTGTTGCTCCAGTCATCCCCTAAACTGGCTGAAAACCTGTTTCTTGCCATGCCGAGGACAAGATTAATAAAGGGCACCATCAAAAGCACCGATACCGACAGGTACCTGTATGAGGAAGGGTATCTGCCGTTCAGGTACAGAAGGGTGTTCAGAAAGAACAAAAATAAAAGGGTGACTTCACCGAAACAGAAAAAATCATTCCAGAACCCCCCGGTCATCTGGCGTTTTATACCCCTGCGGATAAAACATGCAAGCAGGTACAGGCTGGATGCAAGAAAATAAAAGCTTATCCATGTATGGAGGTATATATTATGAAAAGACCGGAAAAATATCAGGGAAAGAGCACCCATGTACATCAGGAACAATAAAGCGTCTATCTCCGTTTCATTCCTTGCCAGAAGCTTTCTTAGAATATTATTGACCGATATAAGGATAATCAGGGGAATGTACATAAGCCGGTCAAAGGCTAAACCGCTCAATAAAAGGCAGAATCCTGCACCGGAAACAAGGACCGCAAAGGCATAAAAGAGGCTGGATATATAAATTTTTTCACTAAAACCGTGTTTATAGTTGCTGTCTTTTCTAAGCATATACATGTAAAAATGCATAAGGAATATTACAGCTGTGTCAAAGGCAAGGAAGTTTATCATCCTGGAATGATAAAGCATTACCAGAGCCAGTACGCCTATCACTATAACAGTTTTTTTGAATATGGACCCGGCTGCAGCCAGGTATCTTTCATGCCTGTTTTTATTCTCATCCATCTGCTGTTCAAGATACCCGGCTGAAAGCTTCCCGGGATCAGGAGAGCTGTAGGCTTTCAGATTAGTCTTTATCTCTTCGAACATGCTGTCATTACCCAGAAAACCTCTTATCAGAGATATAAAACGCGACCTGTCTATGGTTATACCCGATCCGGATCCGGTCTTCTCCCGGTATTCGTATAAAATAGCCCCTAGTTTTCTTTTGTATATTTCCCTGCAGTTTTTCAGCTGATGTTCACCGGCAACCTCTATCTTAGGGATAAATATTGCAGGAATCCCTGCATCCAGTATCTCGAATACCGAACCGGCGCCCCCTCTGACAATGGCAAGATCACAGACCGATAAATAGTCGGTCATATTATAAAGGAAACGGCGGGGTTGGTAAAAATCCGATATATCCTCCAGGGCAATGCCCTGAGAATTGATGCGGGATACAGTCCATTCATAGGAATCGTATTCCCGGTCTTTGTACAGACCTGTTGAGTGTATAATAAAAATCTCATCCCTCAGCTTTGCAAGCTCGCAAATAGAATCAGCAATAAGAGTGTTTATATTCCTGGCCCCCTGACTGCCTCCGGAAACCAGTATTACCTTTTTCCCGTCGGGAATGCCGAGGCTTTGTTTTATTGCATCCCTTTCATCAGCTGATATGAGCCTTATATCCCTTATTTTGCTCCTCACGGGATAACCAGTATAGAGGGCTTTTTTGCCGTACAGCCTCCCTGTCTCCCTGAAGGCTGTGAATATCCTGTCGCTCAGCAGCCCGAAGGTACTGTTGGCAAGACCGGGGTCAACATTGGGCTCCACTGATATTATCAGCGGGGGCTGGGAAAGGAATATCCTGCAGACTACACGGTAGACCGCACAGGAAACAAGGACCGGGACACTGACAAAACCTCCGGAAGATATGACAATACCGGGCCTGTAAAAGAAAAGAAGCATAAGACTGCGCATTATTCCGAGAATAAGGTCTTTGAGGAAAAGAATCCATCTGACAGGGTCTTTTACCCTGGGGAACTGCCTTGCATTTATGGGCAGAAAATGTATATCAGAGTATTCCTCTCTTTTAATGATCTTTTCCTCAGGCTTGCCCAAAAGACCAAGGTAGAATATCTTTTCAATCCTTATGCTTTTTTCAAGATATCTGGCAAAGGCAAGATTAGGAAAGACATGCCCCCCTGTGCCTCCGCCCGCAAGGAAAAGTCTATATCCCAACGGATAATCTCCCTTTATAATTGAAACTCGTATTCTTCCAGCATATCAGGAATTATTATCCTGTTTTTATCCTTTATATCAAACCTCTCTTCGATTTTTGCCTTGAATGAGGTCAGGCTGTCCTCTTCCCCGTGCACAAGTATGATTTTAGGGGGGATTTGATCAAATTCGCCTAGCCATTCAAGCATGGCCTTGTAATCTCCATGGGATGAAAGGGCAGACATCTGCGAAACACCGCATCTTACCGGAAAATATTTGCCGTGGATCTTTATCTCTTTCTCACCGTTCATTATGGCATCCCCCCTGGTGCCGGGAGCCTGAAAACCGCTCAGGAGAAGAAGGTTATCCCGGTAGGGGAGCCTGTATTTGAGATGATGCAGTATCCTGCCTCCCTCAAGCATACCGCTGGCTGAAAGAAGTATCATGGGACCCGGATTTTCGTTTATCTTCTTGCTCTCACTGGGCGTGGTGGTAAATACGGTCCTTTCGGGATACAGCTGGTTGAACTTCCTGAAAAAGGAGCTCAATTCCCTTTTCTTCTTGTTATAGATATCCGTAGCTTTGATCGCCAGGGGACTGTCCACGTATAAAGACACATCTTTCGGCAGTCTGCCTTCCTGCTCCAGCTGGTAAAGATAAAAAAGCAGGTTCTGGGTGCGCTCTACGGCAAATGCCGGGATTATAAGTGTGGATCCCTTTTTATGAATATAGTCTATGCTGTCAGCAAGGACATCCATGGTGTCTTCTTTTCCATGAAGCCTGTCACCGTAAGTGCCTTCCATGATGAGAAGATCAACGTCCCTTTTAATCGTGGGACTGGGGGCCAGGTCATCGTCCCTCTGCATCCCGAAATCACCGGTAAAAAGCATCTTAAAGGGCTTGTCATCCCTTAAAACCTTGAATTCAATAAAAGCAGAACCGAATATATGGCCCGCATTGGAGAATTTAAACTCAAAAACATCATCCACCTTAAAGGGCTCTTCATACTCTATGCCCTTCAGAAGCTGGTTTGCCCGGGCTGCATCCTCGGAATCATAAAGGGGCAATGGCTCCAGATGCCGTGAATAGCCCCTCTTTTTTGCAAATTTCGTATCCTCTTCCTGTATGTGAGCGCTGTCAGCGAGAAGTATCTCAGTAAGCTCCCTGGTAGTATTTGTGCATATAATCGGCCTGTCATAACCGGATTTGACCATCCTGGGCAAAAACCCGCTGTGATCAATATGGGCATGACTCAAAAATATAAATTTAGGTTCCATTTTCAAAATGCCCTCAAGACTCCAGTTCATCTCCCTGAGTTTCTTTTTCCCCTGGAAAAGACCGCAGTCGAAGAGAAATCTTATGCTTCTGCCCCCGTATTCAGCTTCGACATAATGCCTGGAACCAGTAACTGTCCTGGCAGCACCGAAAAATTTAATCTTTGACATAATTTATCCTTTCTTATAGATATTCTGATTGTATAGTACTATAAAATTCATATTTGAAAAGGAAAGTTTGAATGAATAACCTAAATAATTTTTCCCGTAGAGCCATGAACCTTAAACCCTCGCCCATCAGGGAGCTATTTAAGTACTCATCCAACAGGGAAATTATTTCCTTCGGGGGAGGATATCCAGCACCGGATACCTTCCCTGTCAGCGAAATAACCCTTAAGACCATTTATGATCAGGAAATCACCGTATCCCGCAAGGATATTTTGTCCATGCTTCAGTACGGCCCTTCCCGGGGCGACTCAGGCCTGCTTTCAAAGATATCGGACTGGCATTTCTATAAGGACGGAGTAAAGCTTGAAAAGGATAATTTCCTTATCCTGAACGGATCCCAGGAGGGGATATTCGCTCTGGGTTTCCTTTACATCAACGATCAGGATCTGGTCTGCATAACCGAGCCTACCTACCCGGGAACGCTCTCGGCTTTCAATGCTTTCAGCCCCAGCTACCTTTCAGTGCCGGTCGCCCCAGACGGCATGGATATTGATTTTCTGGACAGCAAGCTTAAAAACCTGGAAAAGAATGATAAGAAAATGCCCAGGTTCATATATGTAATCCCCAATGGCCATAACCCCGCCGGGGTTACCATGAGCCTTCAGTGCAGGATGGACCTCCTGGAGGTATCGGGCCGATACGGGATACCTGTCATAGAGGATGATCCCTATGAACTCATAAGGTTTCATGACAATCCCCTTCCAACCCTTCAGGCCCTGGATAAAAACCAGCTGGTGATACGCCTGGACAGCTTTTCCAAGATACTGATACCGGGACTTAGGATAGGGTATATCTCTGCCGGGGAAAATGTGATAAAAATGACCGAACTTTTCAAACAGTCGTCAAACCTTCATACATCATCCTTTG
>CAYSKJ010000080.1:0-13231 GCA_964431655.1 uncultured bacterium
TGCCATGGAGGAATCTCCGCCTGGAATACCGAAATCCGCCAGGGTGCTTTCAATCTTCTGTTTTTTGCCTGATTTCTCTGCAATGAAGATATGGTGCAGTATAATCATGTCCCTCTGACCTTCTTTATATTCAAGCTTTGACTGCAGAAGGTCAACGAGGATATCCAGGGGACTGTGCTCTTTCAGGCCTATTTTCCTTTCATCAAACAGGCCCAGCCATTCCATTTTGTCAATTACTTCAGGATAGGACTCGAGGCTGAATTTTTTTATCAGACCAGTTTTGATGTCTGCAGACTGAACTCCCGTAAGTCTTGATATCATTTCCCTGTAAGTCAGGTTTTCGCTGTCTTTTATCGGATCCAGGTCAAGCAGGCCGAAATCGGCTATTTTCTTCAAAAGAATGCACCAGCCTAAATTCCTGATAGTACCTCTGAACATGGTATCAATCCCATGCAGATTATAGGTATCAATATAGGGTACACTGTCCCTGTTTGGATAATATTCATAATCTCCAAGCTCTGTAATTCTGATAGGCCAGAAATTGCTGAAAAGATCTTTTGAGTCAACCACTATTTCCCTGCCTTCTTCCATCCATCGGGCATTGTTCCTTCCAGCCAGAAGCACGCCTCTTGGGCTCCAGGAAAACTTATATCCCCAGGGATTGTCATTTGCATCGGGTGCAGGCAGTCCTCCGCAGAGAGACCTGAAGCTAATGACACGGCCTCCGGAAGTTTCTATCTCATCTATTATCTTCATGGCTGACATGTGGTCAATTCCGGGATCAAGGCCAATTTCATTGAGGAAAAGAAGGCCGGCATTTTCCGCATCATCATTAAAACCAGCCATTTCCTTGCTGACATAGGATGTGGTCACCAGGTGCTTTTTGTGCTTCAGGCACAGTTTTGCTACCTTTGTATGATAAATATAAGGAACCAGGCTTATGGTTATATCATGTTCTCTGACAAGGTTTTCCAGTTCTGTCTCATTTTGTATGTCAAGACTTCTTGAGCTCCCGTTGGCGTGGCCCTCTATCAGGTGTTCAGCCTTGCTCACAGTTCTTGTTGCCACAGTAACCCGGGTATTTTCCTTCTCCAGCAGGTAAACCACCAGAGGTTTTGATACCAGTCCTGCTCCTAAAACCAATACCTTATTCATAGATTCTCCTTTATCATTTTTTTATTTATAGGAATTTGCCAATGTACCTGTAATTATCGGTAAGTTTGCCTCTATGGAGTATAACTGAATTTTTAAGACAGGGCGGCAAATTTAATATATCATAATCAAGGCTGAAATCAGCCTCTGCAAGATCCTGCACAAAATCCTTCAAAATGTGGCTGAAATAGGAGGATGAATCCCTTGGAAACTCACAGGGCAGATTATCAACAGCAAGAATAAGGGGACCATTGCCTTCAAAACTGTCAACAGGCGAATCCTTCCCGATATCATAGATATATACAGGATTCTCAATATCTGTCGCTTTCACTGAAAGCTCTACTGCACCGTCAATATCAACGCTTATATCTCCTATTACAAGAAGCCTGCAGTTCTTGTCAGAAAAGATATCCTTTGAATCTTTTAGTGTTAATATTCTCGGGTATTTATCCGTCCAAAAGATAGAATTTACAAGTATATTCAGATACGGTGTATAACTGTTCATCACTGACCGGTAATTATGGGGATTATCATAATAGTCCTGAAGTTCAAACTTTTTGTCCCCCTTAGGTTCAACCATATCCTCTTCTCTGAAAACAACCTTGTAAATAACATTATTATCCTTGTTGCCACTTGTTAAAAGGCTTTTTATATCACAAGGTCTGATGGTTTTAACTGGCAGTATATCAAGAAGCTCCTGAACACCTGAAGATACATTGCCATACCCGGCAACCCCGATAATAAACGGAGCTATTTCAGCAGGCAACCCTTCCTTTCTTATTCTTTCGCCAATAGACTTGAAATCCTGCTTTATCAGTTTAAGCTTGGGAAACCTCTCTTTATCACCCTGGCCTTCGGGTCTGTAGTCAATGGTCTGTCTGATTTTTCCGAAGGGTGAGCTTATTCCCCTGGTCTCAAGCCTTCTGCCGTAGGCCCACAAGGTATCCACTATGCCCGCAAGCCCTGCAAAACGCCCGAAAGCTATGAGTCTCCGGTTTTTTTCATCCCTTATGCATTCATAGTCCATTAAATTGCATCTAAGTTCCATCATCCTCTTCAGCATGGGCATATTATAAGGTTGGCCTTTAATTGTATGGGAGAAAAACAGGTAGGTTTTACCCTCCTTAAAAAAATCAAGAGGCATTTCCTTTATTCCCAGAATAATATTGCATTCATCAAGATCCTCCTGCACGGCTGCACCTGCTCTGATAAACTCTTTTTCCTTGTGCGCCCTTATACTTGAGGGCTGGACCATAAAATCTATATTGTGGCCCTGTATTAAATCTGCAATGTCTTCAGGGATTAAAGGTGTTCTACCCTCCCACTGGTTCTTGTCTTCCCGCCTGATTCCAATAATATCTTTCACTTTTTACCTCCCTTAATCATAAATGCCAATTCCACAAGTTATTTACTTTTATAAATTTTTCAACAAAATTATTTATAAGACTTGATTTTTAGCAAAACATGATTTATAGTTATCCTTATGCTGGCCGTGGTGGAAAAAATACTTGACATCAGGCAACATAAGCTTTAGAAACTAAAAAAGATATATTATTTTAACATATCAATGTTCCACTCTGAGATAATGAAATGGACAAAACTAAAGAAAATGAAAAATACCGTGAAATACAGACCATAAGCTTCAGAATAGATGACCAGACCTATGGTATTGATATAATGGAAGCCAGTGAAATAATAAGTATACAGAAAATACACGACTATCCCAGGTGTCCTGATTTCATCGAAGGTATATACAACCTGAGGGGAAAGATAATCCCAATTATTGACCTGAAAAAGCGCCTCAAGAACGTATCAACCGGCAAAAAGCCCAAAAGGAAGGTAATAATAGCCAATATAGATAAAAACACCAGATACCAGATAGGACTCATTGTTGATGATGTATGCCAGGTAATCCGCTGTAATGAAACTGACATATTCATGCAGCCGGCTGTACTTGATGATGTCAATCATAAATTCATCAGGGGGCTTATAAATCACAATGATCAGCTTATAATTCTGCTGATGCTTAATAATCTTTTTTCAAAACCCGAAAAGGAAGCAATTGTAAAAACTACAAATATTACTGCAAGGTGAGAAATATGCAAGAAGTTGATAGAAGGAAGCTCAAGAGAATAGACTCCAAAAACTTGTTGAACTACAGGGTTCTCAACAAGGAAGAACAGGTCAACTACAGGGAAGGGGTAGGCATTACCAAACAGGTCAGCGAGGGCGGTTTTCTTTTTGAAACCGCTGAAAATTTTCTGATCGGCACACTGCTGGAATTCGAACTGGCCCTTAAGGATGAATTCATAACAGTCATAGGTGAGGTCGTATATGCTATCCCGAAGAACAATGATGTATTCGACCTGGGGGTCAGATTCTGCAATATTTCTGAGAGCAATAAAAATGTTCTCAGAAAGATAATAGACAAAGCTAAATAACAGATTCTGGTCCGGATACAGACCCTGTTTTCTCAAAAGGGATCGATTGGTTTTTTCTTGTCCTTTTCAGGGTATAATCTTAGTATTTAACTGAGTGTGAATGAGTACACAAAACCACAATATAAAGGAGTTTTTATATGAACATCAATATTGTTCCCTTGCCGGAAGATAGACAAAAACCTCTATTTAAAAACATTCTGGATGTCCCTTTTGGTTCAATGTTCACCGACAGGATGTTTTTAATGGAATATAACAAACCAGAGGGATGGCATTCTCCTACGATTAAACCACTTGAAAATCTCAGCCTCCATCCGGGATGCCTGGTGCTTCATTACGGCCAGGAGATATTTGAAGGTCTCAAGGCTTTTTACGGAAAAAATAATAAAATAATCCTTTTCAGGCCAGAGATGAACATAAAAAGATTCAACAGGTCAGCAGAAAGAATGTGTATGCCGGAGCTTGATGAGAATGATGTAATGGAAGCCATAAAAAATCTGATCAAGCTTGAAAAGCGCTGGGTTCCAAACCAGAGAGGGGCTTCCCTGTACATAAGACCCACTATGATAGCATCCGAAGTAGGGCTGGGAGTCAGGGCTTCAAAAGATTATCTTTTCTATGTAATTCTTTCTCCGGTAGGTCCTTACTACAAGGAGGGCTTCAACCCCATCGGCCTCTATGTCACAAAGGATTATATCAGAGCTGCAAAGGGCGGTGTTGGCGAAGCCAAAACAGGGGGAAACTATGCGGCAAGCCTCTATGCTGGTGAAATAGCCCATAAGAAAGGTTATTCCCAGGTACTCTGGCTTGATGCCCAGGAGAGAAAATATGTTGAAGAAGTAGGAGCTATGAACATATTCTTTGCATTCAGGAATAGAATAGTGACCAGCCCTCTTACCGGTTCTATCCTTGGAGGGATAACAAGGGACTCCGTTTTGAAAATTTCAAACGATCTCGGAATTGAAGCAGTGGAAAAGCAGCTTTCCATTGATGAGATCATCCGGGGCATCGAGTCAGGAGAAATCACTGAAATTTTTGGAACCGGAACAGCAGCATCCATATCACCGGTAGGACATCTCTCTTATAACGACAGAAAGTATATAATTAATGACGGCAAGGTAGGACCTTTAAGCCAGAAGCTTTACAATTTCCTCCTGGATCTCCAGTATGGAGAAATAGAGGATAAATACAACTGGCTGACCTATATTGACTGAGATCTGAGCTGAAAAAAATGAAAAAAATCCTAATGCTTTTTTTCATAGGACTGGTGATTACCGTAACCATATTTGTATATGAATCTGTAAGGAATCCGGTAATAAGGGTCATACTGCCTGCCGGGCACGGGCTTGCGGAAGGTGCTCCTCTGATCTATGACAATATTGCTATTGGAAAAGTAATTTCTATCCAGAGGGACAAAATTAACGGAGCAGCTGATGAAAGCGAAACAGCAAAGATAAGGCTCAAAGGCGATATCTATGATCTGATATATGAGGAAGACACCTTCTTTGTAAAAGACAATGAAATTCATATCAGAAAGGACAGGGAAAGAAAAACACCCATCAGCAGAGGGTATGTTGTTAAGAGCACCCTGTATAAATCCATCTACCAGTATCTGGTGGTAGGATTCGATGATTTGAAGGAAACCGTAACAGAAACCATCAGAAATGAATCATCCAGGCTCTTTGACGAAAGCATTGATAAAATTAGAGGTCTCATGGAGGAAAAAAAAGAGAATGTCCAGGCGGAAAAGATCCTCCAGGAATTGAAGAACAGGCTGGACACCTATTCAAAAAAATCAAGAGATGAGCTGATACAAAAAAAAGATGAGATATCTTCATACATCGAAGCCCAGATAAACGAGCTTAAAAGCCTGAATAGCGAGGATGCTGTAAAAGCACTGGAAGAACTGAAAGAGAAAATTGCATCCTTAAGCAGAACAGATACAGACACGGATGATAAAAAAGAAGAATAATTGAAAAGTGAAGCAAAAGGGACGGTTCCTTTTGCTTCACTTGATTCTATTAAGTAAAGTTAATCTATATTAGACCATTTTTTCCAGGTATTGGCATATTCCCAGAGCTTTTTATCCGCTATTGCATAGACAGAACCGGGAGTAAAGCCTCCATCCTTTTCGATCTTGCCGGCCGGAACCCCCATCATTATTTCCACGCTCTCCTCTACTCTGTCAACTGCCCATATCGTAAAAAGGCCCTTTTTTACTGCATCCAGAACATCATCATTTAGAACCATTTCATTTATATTCCTTGCAGGGATAATGACACCCTGACCCTTCTCAAGGCCCCTCATTTTGCAGACATTATAAAATCCCTCAATCTTTTCATTAACTCCCCCGATAGGCTGAATTTCCCCCAGCTGGTTTACGGAACCGGTGATTCCAAGATACTGCTTTATGGATATCTCGGACAGGGAAGAAAGTATAGCTATTATTTCAGCCTGGGAAGCGCTGTCCCCCTCAATCCCTCCGTAACTCTGCTCAAAAGCGAGAGAAACATTCACGCTAAGCGGTTTATACTGAGCAAATATTTTCCTTAAATACCCGTCTATTATTAGAATAGCCTTATCAAAATATGAACCGGAAAGTTCAGCCTCCCTTTCAATATTCACTATGCCCTGTTCCCCTATTGATGTGGAGACAGTCACCCTGGCAGGCATGCCGAAACTTACCTCGCCGTCAGTATGCACGACAAGGGCATTGATCTGGCCAACGGCAACATCCGTTGTATTAATGAGAATAGCATCCTTGTTTATCCATTCAAGCATCTTTTCCTGTATAAGGCTGTACATGTGCTCTTTATTCTTCAGGGCTTTTTTTATGTGTTTTTCGTCAATGACCTTTCTTCTTCCCTGCTGGGCAAAGTAATCTGCTTCACGGATCAGGTCAGCTATACTTGTAAACTGGGTTGAAAGCTTCTGACCGTTGCCGGCCAGGCGTGAGCTGTACCTCAAAACCTGTTCAAAACCTGCAAAACTGAGAGGCCTTAATTTCTCCTTTGCGCAGAGCATGGATAAAAAGGATCCGTATTCCTTCTGATTATTCAGGCTGTTTTCAAATTCGCTGTCAAACTGAGCCTTTACCTTGAATATCTTTATAAAGTCCTCATCAATATAATTCAGATTATCATACAAATATTCAGACCCTATTAGTATAATCTTTACATTAAGGGGTATGGACTCCGGTTTAAGGGCTGAAACATTCTGGCCGTAAAAATGCTCTAGATGCTGGATTGTATGCTCCCGGGTTCTGAGTATTCTCTTTAGCTCGTTATAAACACCGGCTTCCTGCATTACATCGCCTGCATCCATAACCAGGTACCCTCCGTCAGCCAGGACAAGGGATCCTGGCCTTATGTTCATAAAGGCACTTGACTCATCACCATTGTTTGCTGAAGGCCTTTCAATAATCCCGAACAGATTACGGAAATTAGGAGAATTTTCAATAAGAACAGGAGGAGAGGTAATCCCTCCATTGGATACAATTACATTAACATCAAATACTGAAAACCTGCCCTGAAGATTCCTGGCTGATTTTGCGGGATAATCACGCTGTTTCAGCTCCTGCTGGTCTATGAAAAAGAAGTGAGGGTGGCTTTTTATAAATTCTGCTACAGACTCCAGGTAATCAGTCACCTTCTTGTTGTCCATAAGCTTTTCAATATCACGTATCCTGCTGTCTACTTTCGCTTCAACATTAGAATAAAGGATGGTTTGTATCTTTGCATCAAGTCTTTCTTCCATTTCAGCAATGCTTTTATATACATCCTGCAAGTCAGATGTAAGCCTTTTCATAATAATCCTGATTTTTCCCAGATCCCCGTTTTTTAATTCGCCTTTCGCCTCTAATCCCTCCAATTGTTCCATCGGGACTGGCTTTTTTTCTATTAAAGGCATTAGAACAGCCTTGATCTTATTTTCCTCCTGAACTTCCTCTACCGTAAAATTTACATCCGCAGCACGCTTCTTGAACTCGTCAATAATCTTCTGCCTTTCATTGTTATATTTATCAATCTCCTGGCCTCTCTGGGATTTGAAACTTGGTTCTTCAACAATGGCAGGAATTATTCTCATAAAGTATTTTACCAGGCTGTGCATGTATTTTTTCAGCTTTATTCCATCCCCTGCTTTTAAAGAGATGAAAATGGGGTGCTCCGGCTTCATGAAATTATTAACGAATACCTTGTCCTCCAGAACCGCTTTTTTTCTTTGTGCCATATTATCCAGAAGCTTTTTGATGGTTGTGCTCCTGCCTGTACCGGTCATGCCAGAAATAAAAATATTATAGCCTTCCTGTCTCATATCAAGGCCCATTTTTATTGCATTCACAGCCCTTTCCTGTCCTATAATGCCCGCACACGGCTCAAGCTCGCCTGTATCACCAAATTTCGGCATTTTTTCATGTATCCTGAAAATCAAATCATTATAAGTCATCTTTTTCATCATTCCTTACCTGCCTTCCTGCATACTGTTTTTAAATTGATTGATAGAGAATACACTTTCTTCAAGCTCAGCGTCCAGAATTATATTATTGAAAGAAATGTGTATTTCCTCTTCATTCCTGAAATAATAACTTATCTTTTCCATTACAAGGTTTTCTCTGGAGACGATTATTATTATATTAAGCAATCTTTTCTGTATCCTGGAATTTTTAGGAGTCAGGCTTATCCTGTAGGTTTCATCTTCTATGCAGCGGATAAAATAACTTCTCTGAATCTCGTTATAATCAACATTAAACATGTAAAAAAGCCTGAAATCATCCATGTACCTGTTAATATCCTCTTCCCTGAGGGTATCCTTTGCTACATTATACAGCTTCATCCTGTCCTTTTCTATAAGCATTATCTCTTCTACCGGTTCTAGAGTGTGAATCATGAAGAAATGGGGCATCTTAAAAAATATATAACCCCTTGATTCTCTTATACCGCTGAATGCCCTTGATTTATAACTCTGGACAAATTCAGCAGTAAAGGTCTTCATTTCTTCAGTTTCAGAAAATATATCCTTTACAGTATCGGTGGGACATTGCCCGAAGATACATGAACAGGTCAGCATAATGATTATAATTGCAATTAAATTTCGTGAGAACAAGATTTATTCCCTTAACATAATTTGAGGATCCTTTTCATTCTTACACCAAAATATGCTTTTGTGAATAAAATAAGTAAAATTTATAATCCATGCATGTGAACAAAATGGTCCATTTCTAATTTTTAATGTAATATTTTATAAACATGCTAATCTATAACTCAGAAATTAAAAATAAAGGAGCTGTCCAGTGATTAACAGAAGACTGGCCGTTTCTCTGACAACAGGGGCATTCCTTGGCCTATTGTGTATTGCGGGGGCTTATGCAAGATCAGGCTTTGAGTTAAATCAGACATACCTGTTCGCATTATGGTATAACCGGGTTATAATGGGGATGGTCATAGGATTGGCGGGAAATAATAAATCCTTACCATTTATATTAATAAGGGGAGCATTACTTGGTCTTGCGGTTTCCCTGGCCTTCTTCAGCGCCAGCTTCTTTCAGGGTACTGTAAGTTTTGCTGCCGGAATAATTTACGGCGTCATTATTGAATATTCTGCCTTCAGGTATGGTCATCATGGTAATAAGGTCATTTGAACATGTGTATGCAATATGAGGTACTGAGGCTTCTTAATAATCAGAAATTCTGCTTTCTGGGTACGAGTTACACGGAAAAACCCCACGTATCACTGATGAATTTTACTTATTGCCCTGAAGAAAAGGTCATTATTCTAAGCAGCAGAAAAGACACTGCAAAGGTAATACATATTAGAGGTAATCCTAATGTCTCTATTTTGGTCAGTAACCTGGCTGATAATTCTTCAAACCCTATAAGCTGCACCATTCAAGGCTCCGCAAAAATATTAAAACCTGGAGATGATGCTAGATTCAGGGAAAAGCATTATAATAAAAACCGGGACATGTCCGGTTTTATCATAGGCAAGAATATAATTGTAATTAAGGTAGAAATAAGCCATATTCTTGTCTCGGATTCCCATGACAAGGTGTGGGAGTGGCCTGCTAATGTATTTTATTCATTATAAATACCGTTAAAGGATCAGGTGATTATGAAATGAATGTTTTTAAGCTATCAAATATCCTGACTGCAATAACTCTTTTATTCCTTCTTTGGGCTGTAAACTGCCGGGATAAACCTGAAATTACCCGCTTGAATGATTCCGGGGAAAATGACTGGATAGCTCGAATAAATGATAACAGGGGAAAACCGGCAAAATTTTCCAGGATCACTTCTGATACACTTTTAATGGAGGGAGGGATACAAAAAGGAACACATGAGGAATTTCTGAAAAACATTGATGATGAAGTAAGGGTTCTGGTACTTAACAGCACAGGCGGATGTACGAATGAGGGTGTAAAGATCGGTCTTGATATTATAGACAGGGATATAACCGTGATAGTAGAAGGGATGGCTGGTTCCAGCGCTGCCAACTATATTTTCCTTGCAGGTAAAAGAAAAATCATAAAAAAGGGGTTTGTTGCATTCCATGGAAACTCCACTGCCCTTGTTGAATCATCTGGATGGGAGAATATAAGAATACACCTTTATGAGGAAACCAGTGAAATCTTTGAGCAGACTGGACAGGATTTTGAGCAGTTTTTCAGAGATTACAGGAAGATAGTGGAAGAAACCATCACTCTTGAAGAGATTTTTCTCCGTAAAATAAATCTCTCCCAGGATTTTTTTGACCTGACTCAAACCGCATCCATGGGGTTATCTCCCGAATTGGATTATTCCTTTGATTTCTTTATACCCTCACCTGATACCTTTAAGAAGTGGGGTATTGAGAATATTGAAGGGTCTTCTGATATACAGGCTGCTGAAAAATTAGGGATCAAAGCTATTTATTACTGAATTAAGCGCATAATCAGCTTCCATATGCCAGAACACCTGTAAATCTAGCTGAAAAAGGCATATCATGCCTCTGGCAATCTGGACTTCATATATAAAAAAAGGGGGGGGAGATCCCCCCCCTTTTATAAAATTAATCTGTTCCCTTAGGGATTATAAGGGAACACATAAAAAGATATACCTTCATAGGTCCACTGAGGAAGCTCCATTACGGCATCCCTTTCCGCTTCGCTTATGGTATAGAGATGACCTCCGCGGACATGGTTGAAAAACCTGTAGACCGGTGTTGTTCCGCTTGCTTCGGTCGGGTGGACATAAAATTTAATACCCTCATAATTCCACTGAGGAAGTTCCATTACATTATCTCTCTCCGTTTCGCTTATGGTGTAGAGGTGTATGCCTGTATTTGTGTTGAAAAAGCGGTATGCAGCAGTGCTTCCTGGAGCAAGATTGTCATAGACTGCAAATTTTATACCCTCATAGGTCCATTGCGGAAGGTTTTCCATAATGTAATCCCTTTCAATCTCGCTTATGGTATAGAGATGGCCTCCCCTTGCCGTATTAAAGAAGCGGTATACAGGTACTGCCACATTACCGATGATTATGCTTTTATAAGCTGAATTATTAACGGAATTGGTATCAGAAGGCAGGATATTGCTGAGATCAACCATAACCCTGTAAGCTCCAGGCTGAAGACTGCCGCTGATATTCCAGTCAACACTAATATCAGTATATGCCCCGGGGAGAATGGTTCCGAAGGCCTGAGTGCTTATAACTGTCACAGTACCATCAGGTTCAGGTTTGTATGAGAACTGCACATTACCTGAGTTGACATTTTCATTACCGAGATTATAGATTCTTGCAGTTACCTGTATGGTATCCCCGGGGTCAGGATTTGATTCAGAAAAGGTAATTCCATCCCCGGAAATAGATGCATCAGGACCATCCGCCTGCAGATACTCTATCCAGTATTCATAATTCCTGCCTGCAACACCTTCAACATATCTGGTATTGTCTACTATAAAGACCAGTCTGTCATAGTTCTGGATATCCCATATATTGATAAAAGCCTCAAAGGGTTCTGTATCAAGGTTTTCTATCTCCAGCCAGCTCCACCCTTCAGTCCAGCCAGCATTCTTGTCATGGGCAGCAATGGAATAGGCCCATGCTGCACTCGCTGTGACAGAACCGACGAAATGGATGCTTAGCCCGGCATATCCGCAAGTATCGGTATTTTCTATGATATTATAATGGCTTCCCATGGTCTGGGGATAATAGTCGTTAACATTAACGGGGGACCCGTCTCCATAAAAGGGGATATCCGAAGTTGCATCTATGGTATGATGGAGTCTAACTGTTCTCGGAAACTCATCGCCTTCTGAATAGGTGCTGCCATCATAAAGGCCAGCAACAAGGTAATTCCAGTTTGAGAATATGGTGTAGGCCGATGCAAAATCATAGGCACCGCTGGACCAGCTTTCAATGGTCTCAGCAACAGACTGCCGGTAGTAGCCCAGATCACCGGGCTGAGTGTATTGACCCATTGTCTCAGTAATATCCAGTACAAGACCCTCATTGAAACCGGCAATAAACTCATTCAGGAAGAAGGGCCATATAACCGTCCCATAGGGAAAGAGTCCTGAATCCGGAAAAGAAGGGCTCTCAAAGGTCCAGAGGCAGAGATAAGGCCTGTTCTGCCTGCTTCCAACATAGCCCGTCCAGTCATTATCATCGGGATAAACAACCTCCTCATTGTACATGGCGTGATTTTCCATCCATGCTCTGGCGGAATCATTATAGTCATAGTAATAAGCGAACTGGGTGGCATGGGTATATTCATGGGCTGAAGTAGAGGTCCTCTGGGTAATAGACAGGGCTTTATGCATAACAATAAAGGATATCCTTCTGGTTGGATATGTAGGGTTGTCGCCGGAAACACCTTCAGGGCTTGTATAACCCAGAGCTCCGGTGCCGGTAAGACTCTTTACGTAGATATCGTAGATATTGTTGCCTCCGCCTTCAGTACCGTCGCCCGGCGGGGTCAAATAACCTATGACATTGTGATACATGTCATAACTGCTATCAAAAGCATCCGCCAGGGCCTCCACGTAATCGGGAACACCGTTGGAGTTATTATCGGTCAGATTGGGGGCATCCACACCGGAAGCGGTGTAGTGAATATAAAAATGACCGTCAGGAGACGGAAATACCTGTTCCGGCCCGGAAAAAGAAGGTCTTGCTTTTAAGCTCTTATATTCATCCCTGTAGTACTGGGGTGCATCCTCCAGTACTCCCTCAATCTCTAGAATATAAGGAGTAAGACACTTAACGGCAGGGTTATCCACTTTATATTCTCCGGGAATATCAACCCCTCTGAAAATAACTGATGCCTTTAATATGGCAGCATCATAAACATTGATTTTTCCATCAATAACCGCCTGGTTGATCTTTGAAAAGGGAGATGCATAGTCTTCGGCTGAAATGCCGGAAACAACAAAGACCATTAGAATAACCAGGCACAAGGATCTGATTAGTTTCACGTATAGTAACCTCCTGTTAATTAATTATTTATTGTTCTTAAAGTATAGTCATTCCTAATAGCAAAAAACTGCCGTTAAAGCCTTTCAACAATAATATATATCATCTTGCATACCTTGGCAATTTATTTTTCCAGGTATGTTGTACCAAAATGATAATGTCCCCATTGAGCAAAATAGAAATGTCCCCACA
>CAYSKJ010000081.1:0-12777 GCA_964431655.1 uncultured bacterium
AATCCACCCTGCTTCCAGGAGCATCTTCACTGCTTTCCTTACCTCGGGGGTTATCTCCAGGGGGGCTTCAAAATGGGTCTGTATGATGAACTGCTTTATGCCTGTTTTTATAGCCTTTTTCCTGAAATCAGTGAGAATCTTTGCAAGTTCTGGTGTCACCCTCTGGGGAAGGTAGGCAGGTATGCGTGTTCCCAGCCTGACCCTCAATATTTCAGCAAGTTTGCTTCCTTCGGGAAGGCTTTCATTGCGTTTTTTCTTTCGTATTGACATATCCAGGATAGCGCCCAGAAGCTTTTCTATGCTGTAATCGGAGCTCATTAGGGCGTCTCCGCCTGTAATGAGTATATCCCTCAGCTGGCTGTCGGTTTCCCAGTATTTCATTATTCTTTCAAGCTGATCATCCCATGATTCATCAGGCTTCAGCTTGTCCAGGTTGAAGTTGAGGTTTCCCCTCTGGAATTCATACATTCTCTGGCATGAGGCGCAAAGGCCGCCGCATGCCCTGCCCATGGTGGCAGGGATGAGGATAGCAACTTCAGGATATCTGCGGTGGACATTATGATGGGTGGGAAGTATCCATCCCGCGGCATTGGGTTTCCCCGGTTCCACCTTGTCCTCTTTTTCCCATGCAACTATACTGCCGAATTCATCGACCAGCTGCTGGCTGTAAACCACGTAGTACCTCATCGCGAGGTCTGCACCTATGGCAAAATAGGGAACCCTGACATGCAGGAGTGACAGGAAATAGGGATTGATAAAGAAGGGTATTCCCTGTTTCTCGGCTTCATACAGTATCTTCATGGTGTCCGGGTCCAGGGAATTGCCAAGGAGTTCGTTCAACAGGTCCGGTGAACGGACCGCAAAATTCAGGTGGAATTTATAATCATCCCACCAGTCCAGCATTTTCAGGAATTTCTGCTCATGGCTTATTTTTTGTGGAAAACAGTATTGACTGCTTTTTATCTCCCCTGAATCCATTTTGTCTATAAGTATATTAATTATTCTTTCCCTGTTCTCTTCCCTGAGTTTGACTATTCGGGGATCAAGGCCGTCCGGGAACCTCTCCATCCATTTTCCGAGCATTTCTTTGTCGGGAAAAGACCTGCTGTAAGTGCCTGAGAACTGCCGGAAAAGGTAAAGCATATCTTCAAAAAAGTAGGGTTTGGCTCCGCCAGTTCCATAATTGACTGCCATCCATATTGCCTTAATAGGGTTGCTTACAGCGGTTTCCCCCCGGATACTAAGGTCTTCGTATTCCCTCCCCGCATTTTCTATATAATCGAGAAGCCTTATAGCGGCATAATCCTGCCATGTCAGCTCCTCAAAGGAATCCCTGCCCTTTTCATCTCCGCGGTAAAAGCCATAGGCTACGGGACGCCCCTTTATATATTCCAGTACCCAGTTGCGGACCCCTATGAGCGCCTCCGTCTCATTCCTGGCATTACGCATTATATCCTCCAGAACAGGATTTTCCTTAAGAAGCTTTTTAAGCAGTTTATGTGATTTCACCGTGATGGCAATCTGGTCAAGTCTCTGATTTTCTGTCATATTCATCACCTTGCCTTGCAAATTATTTGAATTTTTGGCATACATACTTTTAATGTATGGCCTGCTTGATAAAAAATCAAATCAGCTCACCATTATAAGCTTAAAAATTTATTATAAGTAAATGTATTGAAGATGTTTATAATAATTATGGAATTATGAACTTAATGCAGAATATTTATTGCTGTTATTTAAAAGCTATCCATGCTATTATTTATAAAGGTATCCTTTAAGCAAAAGGAGGAATTTTGTTTTGAAGCCTGATATATTTAATATTGATGATGATATTGAGACAAAAATAAAGGCTCTTGACCACGTGGAATCAAAGGCCAGGGATTTCGGATTTCTGGATAAAGACGCCCGTACAGCCCGTCTGCTCGCAGAGGAAGCTTTGGGGGCCTTTTCTTCAATTATTGGTGTCAACAGGGGACATATATGGGTAGAGACAAAGGACTGCGATTTTGAAATCCACCTTAAAGCAAGTGCAGATCTAACAGGGGAGGAGAGGGAAAACCTCATAAACCTCTCCCGTGAGAAAAAAAATACCCCAAAAAAGGGGATAATCGGAAAAATAGCAAGCCTTATAGATTATCTGGCATCGGATACTCTGATAGGCGAGGACCCTTTCATGATACTCAGCATGTATCCCGAGGTGGGCAGTTATAATATAACTATGATGTCTCCCGACCTTGCATGCTGGTCCATGCAGGAAGAACAGGAAAAAAGAAAAGAGAGCAGTGGATGTTCAGATATTGAAAAATCAATCCTGGAAGGTTTTGCCGATGATATTGTTGTATCCATCGCCTTTAAGGATATCGAACTTATCATCAGGAAAACCAAAGGATAAAAATTCTCTGGCTGTTTATATTATTAAAGCGTTTACTTCGAAGGAGTAAAATGGATAACCCTGTCATAAATTATCTCTCCATAGGAAGGGCCGGTTTTCGTAGCGGTTTCAATATAAGAGCGGAAACCTATGAAAAGCTTATCCGATAACGGGACTCCATAACCCTCAGGTCCTGTCGGGACTTCCAGGCAGTATTCATCACCCCCGGCATTCCTGCTAATTTTCCAGGCATAAAGATATTTTTCCAGTTTATGGCCTGGGATATACTGGGCGGCACTGCCCTGGTACTGAAAGTTGTTTACTGATGCTACGCCGTTGAGGTACTGGGCTCCATAAGCAATGAAATTGGAATATATACTCTTGCCCGACATATTATGGTTAACCCCGTAGACAATCAGAAAATCACCTGGATCATCGCCAAGAAAAAACTCACATTCACTGCCTGTTCTTAAATAGGTTGTATCACGGCTTTCTCCTATCATATCCTCATTGGTCTGCAGACTTTGAAAGGCATCGGGAAGCCACTGCACTGTCTGCAGTTCAACAGCATCATAATTGCTGTAGGCAGTCATGATTGCATTCCGTAATTCTTCCACAGCCGGCATCAGGTCCATCTCTGTTTTTCCTGTTCCCCGTATTCTAAGCCAGGGGGTTGAAAAGGGCTTTGGAACCGATTCTTTTTTCGGTGTAAGCCTGAAGACCCTGACACCAGGATTCTGAAGATACTGCTCGCATGCCTCAGTATCAATGTACATTGCGGTCCTGGCCAGGAATGAAAAATAGTCGCAGCCCGGGTGAAGCCCCATATTCAGGATGGGGGACGGCAGAATATCAGTATTGATTATTACAGGCGGATACCCTGCATTCTCTGCAATATCCCGGATTATGGAATCTGTGTTTTCATCTGCGGTGGTTATGATTATTGCATCCTGGCTGAAGGGCCAGGTGCCTTCACCCCCAGGGGTGCCCTGGGTGCTAATGGTGAGATGATTGATAGTATCTCCGAGGCTCGGATATATCTTCTTATAATTGTTGATTCCCGGAATATAACGGTAAACCATGAAGCTTCTGTAACTGAAATATTTCATTTCCGGGGGTGTTTTGCCTGCAAAGACCAGAGCCTCATCGTACCTCAGGGGATATACAAGATCTATTATAAGATTCGGAAGCGTCTGACCGGGTCCTGGAGGTATTTTATAGGAAAAATAAAGATTGCCGGCATTATTGCCGTTGCATGTGTTTATAATCCCGCTGTTAAACAGTTCTATGGCATCCACAAGGAAGAACTCTCCCTCCTGAACTATGAAGCCGTTTTCCTCAAGACCTGACAGGAAAAGGTCAATATCGCCGACTGCACCTATACTGACCGAGGTCAGAAAAAAAATAACAAAAACGGCAGAGAAAGTAAATAGCTTTTTCATTGATCTACACCCCCTTTTCTGAATTTCACTACAATCTATTATACACCCATGGATATTAAAATCATAAATATATTTTATATCTTCCAGGTTTCCATTACCATGAGATCAATGGGTTTTTTCTTGTATATGAGTGCTGTTCTGTTATTGTTATTCAATGGAGAATATTATTTAAGGATTTGATTATGAAAAGGATACTGATTGTTATATTACTCATTATTGGTATTTTATCCGCTGCTCTATGGCTTTACATCAGGAATTATGCAAAGAAAGAACGCCCCCTTAATATAATCTATATGATTTCCGACTGTTTCAGGGCAGATCGCCTGGGTTCAGCCGGATATCACAGGGATATCACACCCTTTCTGGATGAGCTTTCAGAGAAAGGTATCCGGTGCACAAACGTGTATTCCCACTGTTCATGGACATTCCCCTCAATGGTATCCCACCTGACAGGCGTGAATCCGGTCGCCTCCTATAAGAAAGACCTTGCTATTTCCCATGATCTGCTGTTTATATCGGAAATTTTGCAGGAAAGAGGCTATAATACTTACATGGTTTCAGCAAATCCCCTGCTAATTGAAAGATGGAATTTTGTCCAGGGGTTTGATGTCTATGAATATGTAGAAAGCGATGATGGCAGGGATATTAACCTTGCAATACAGCAGCTGTTTCAGGAGGAGCTTGAAGAACCCTTTTTCCTGTATATTCATTACATGGATCCCCATATACCCTACTACCCTCCGGAAGAATTTCTGCGGAAGGTCAATCCTTCCATCCCCCGTTACCGTATGATAGTGGAAAATCTGAAACATAATGTCCTTACGCCGGAGCAGGTCCGTGATGCCATTGACCACTATGATGCAGAGATATTATACCAGGATTATCTTGTTTCGCAGGTATATAATCTTTTTAAGGATGCGCCTTTCTTCCATAATGACTTATTGTATGTTTTTACTGCCGATCATGGAGATGAATTTACAGAGCATGGAGGTACCGGCCACGGTGTGACCCTTTATAACGAGGTACTTAAAGTTCCGCTTATATTCTACGGGCCGGAAGTTATTCCCGGTGGCCAGGTTATAGAGTATCCTGTCCAGGTTATTGACATTGTTCCTACCATTCTTGACCTATGCCGTATCCGGTATGATAAGGATTCCTATGAGGGTTCGGGCATATTTTCAAAGAGGAAAAAACCATTCGAGAGCTTTGCTGCATTATGGAAAGCAACCCAGTCCGGCAAAAACGACACGACCCTGAGAAGCATAATTCAGGATGAATGGAAATATATCCACAGTTTTGACGGTAATGAACACAAGCTTTTTAATCTTAGAAATGACCCGGGTGAAAAGAACAATCTGATCAGGCAGTTCCCCGAGATCAAAAGGAAGCTCAAAGGACGGCTTTTCAGTTATTACAAGGAAAATGCCGGTAAATACGAATATCCCCTTCCTGCCGATCTTCAGACTCAGGAAGATCTGGATATAGAAGACAGAATAAGAGCACTGGGATATGTCAATTAAGAGCGAAGCAAAAGGGACGGTTCCTTTTGCTTCACAGCGTCAGAATTACCTTTGCCCAGGCGCCTGACAGGAGGGCCTGGTAAAGTCCCGACGCATGACGCAGGTAAAGGCTGCCTGTACTTGAAAGGGTCATCAGGAGGCAATCTTTATCTGTTCCCTCAAAATCACCGTTTATTATCTTTATAAAGGACCCGTTGAGAAGCAGGGACCATGACAAGGTTTCCAGACTGTAGTAATAGGTTTTGCCGTTATAACATATAATTATCTCAGACCTGTCATCTCCTGCAATATCGCCTGTCCATAAGAAATTATCCTCATCGGGAACTATGCCAATTATTTTAGTTAACTGAAAGCTTTCCAGAAGTTTTATGTATTTTCCTGTGAATATACCTGCACCCTCGACGCTTATAATGATATCAGTAATCCCGTCTGCATCAAGGTCCCGGCTCAGAACCCAGGAGGGTTTTGCAGAGATTATTTTTTTCAGTAAACCTGATTTGAAATCATAGGAGAAAAGCCCTTCAGCATTGTCAAAGACAACAAGAAGGGCATCGATATTATCTGCATCGGAGTAAAGATTGCCTGATGTCATAATGCAGGCTGAATCATTAAGTATTTTTATCCAATTTCCAAGGACAGGGTTATACCTGAAAATTCCAAGACCGTTAAAAGAGGCTATAATCTCCTTCCTGACTCCGGCAGATGTCCTTGCAACTGTAATGGCGCCAGCCGGCTGGGGTAAAAGATTATTCCATGCGCCTGTCAGCTGGTTATAGGAATATATGCCGTAAGTGCTGAGATTAAAAATAAATTCCGGGATTCTGTCGCCATTGATGTCTGCATACATAATATCCCTTGCTGATACACCCTGAAGCATTTCTGACCAGTTATCCCGGTAATTGTATAGAAATAAACGATTAAAGGAGGGATTATCTATGCTTATTACTGCATTATTGCCCATCTCGAAACATCCCATGTCCAGTTCAGTTCCATAGGGCCTGGGTGTGTAGTTTAAGGCCATTATCCATGCCGGCATCAATGGCAGGGCTCTGGTATTCCAGCGTATAATTGCCATGTCCCCCGTACCAGTAAGGGTCTTTAAACATGGGGTCGAGGGATATATTTCCTGACTGAAGCTGCCCGCTGTTTATCTGTTCTCTGGTATATGACTGCCCGTTAGCATAGACCTGCTCATCCTGGTTGTGTATATGAAACAGGCTGTTCTGGATTACGGCGCTGGTTTTGTCGCCGAAATAAGCAACGCTCCTGCCGTTTGCAATGATGGAATTTCTCATTGTAACGTTGAAGTTGGTAATACCTTCCTCATCCGTATCAATCCAGATAATATAATGTCTGTCCCGGTTGGGATTATCCTCAACCGTAACATTTTCTATGTAGAAAGAGCTGTTATTGTCCAGATATTCTCCGACTACAATACTGCAGGCCCATGGCCAGCGCAGGGGGTCATCATACCCAGTGCCGTAAATAAGACAGTTTTCAATCCTGCTTTCACCAGACCAGAGCTTTATGCCGTCGCAGTTATTGTTTCTTACTATACAGTTATAGATAGAGGTATTCTTTGCCTTGGAATCAAGCCCGTCACCCAGGTTCCTCTCTGCAATACAGTCTCTGATTATTATAGGACCCGGGGATTCCTCAATCCCGAAGCCATCAGGACGGTTATAGGGTGAAACATCGGTTCCCTGGTAGTATTGCCCCTGGTAATAATGTCCCCCATAACTTAAAGAGCAATTCTCAATCAGAACATTCTGCCATCCCCCTCCCGGTCCGGCTTCAGGGCCTCCAATGGAGCCGTATCCGCAATAATTAATCTGAGAGTTTTTAAGGGTCAGATTATGTATGTCCTGCAGATTAATGCCGAACTCGTCTATACTGTGGATATAAACCCCCTTAATAATAATATTGTTCATAAGTCCGGTGCCTGCAATGCCGTCCCTGAGACCGGGATTGCCGGTACTTATGACACTTGTTATTTCCAGGTTATATATCTTAATATTGCTGGTTTCGCTAATATCAATAGCACTTGACAGGTTGTCGGTTCCTTTGATTACAGGCCTGTTACCAGGTTGCCCCTCTATTATGGTGGGCTGGGATGGCGTTCCGGAGGGTGGTGTTATCATATCATCCCAGTACTGGGAAACAATATAGGTTCCTCCGAGTATCATTAGGGTGTCTCCCGTCTGAATATGCTTACTTCCGTATCCCGGTGAAGCCCAGGGAGCTTCAAAAGTGCCCGGATTTGAATTATTCCCCTGGGGGGATACATAATATGTAGCGGACCTGAAAATCACCGGAAGCATTAAAACAAGCATTAGAAAAAACAATATTGCTTTCATCTTTGATTCTCCAAATTATTATTATCCGATTAATAATTATGCCATAAAAATAGCCTGAAAGCAATAGAGGGATTAATATCTTATAAAAATTTTGGAGGTAAAGCAGAAGCATGACATGGAAGCCCTGCTTTACCTTTATATATTCTGCCTAGATTAGAAAATTTTTGAAAAGAATTCCTGTATTCCAGGCCCATATTTGATGAATACAGGCGCAAAAACCAGGGATACCACAGACATCAGCTTTATCAGGATATTCATTGAAGGACCGGTAGTATCCTTGAAGGGATCGCCAACTGTATCGCCTACGACTGCTGCTGCATGGGTGGGAGTTCCTTTTCCCCCGAGGTTTCCTTCTTCTATCCATTTTTTTGAGTTATCCCAGGCTGCCCCGCCGTTTGTCATCATTATGCCGAGAAGAACACCGGAGGCTGTTGCTCCTGCGAGAAAGCCCCCAAGGGTCTCAACTCCAAGGATCAAGCCCACAAACAGGGGCGTAATTACAGCGATAAGTCCGGGAAGTATCATTTCTTTAAGGGCTCCTTTGGTGACTATATCAACACATGCTTCTGTATCAGGGGTTGCCTTGCCTTCCAGCAGGCCTTTAATTTCCCTGAACTGCCTTCTTATCTCCACTACCATCTTGTCAGCGGATCTTCCTACGGCCTTGAGTGTTATTGCCGCTATTGCAAAGGGCAGGAGTGCTCCTACCAGCAAGCCGACTACAGGCATATGCTTGGTAAGGTCAATGGCCGGAAGTTTAACCGATTGCTGAAATGCGGAAAACAGGGCAAGCGCTGTCAAAGCCGCTGAGCCTATGGCAAAGCCCTTGCCTATAGCTGCAGTGGTGTTCCCAAGGGCATCCAGCTTGTCTGTAATCTTGCGAACGGAGGGGTCAAGGTTTGCCATCTGAGAAATACCACCGGCATTATCAGCAATGGGGCCATAGGAATCTGTGGACATCACTATCCCTATTGTTGATAGCATACCGACTGCGGAAAGAGCTATGCCGTAAAGTCCGCTTAAGCTGTAGGATATAACTATAGCGAGGGCTATGGTTATTATGGGCAGAATTGTGCTCTGAAAACCAACTGCCATACCGGTTATTATTGTGGTTGCAGGTCCTGATTGACTGCTTTTTGCTATCTCTTTTATAGGCTTTCCCGAAGTATAGTATTCGCTTTCAATACCTATGAGTATTCCTGTAATAAGACCTGTTACCACTACCCAGAACTCATTGAGCCCACCTGTCATATGTCTTGTTATAAAAAAGGAACCTATAATAAAGATTATTCCTGATACATAGGTTGTATTCCTCAAAGCTGTCTGTGGATTGAGTTTTTTCATCACATTTATTGAAAAAATACCTATTAGCGAGGCAATAAGGCCGAGAGTTATAAGTATTACCGGAAGGGCAGAATAAGTAAGGGTAAGGGTCTTGTCCAAGGTTGATGCTATTGCAATGGTTGCTACGACTGAACCTACATAAGACTCAAAAAGGTCAGCCCCCATGCCGGCAGTATCTCCCACGCAATCACCGACATTGTCAGCTATTACGCCTGGGTTTCTCGGATCGTCCTCGGGGATTCCAGCCTCCACCTTTCCAACCAGGTCTGTGCCGACATCAGCGCTCTTGGTGTAAATACCGCCTCCTACACGGGCAAAAAGAGCGATGGATGAAGCCCCCAGTGCAAAACCGCTGATTATCTCAGGATCTTTAGTAAATATAAAGACAAGGCCAAGGCCGATAACGCCAAGGGCCGCCACTGAAATTCCCATTACCGACCCCCCGAGGAAAGAGATGAGAAGCGCTTCAGGGGTCCCATGGTCTTTTGCGGCCTGTGTGGCTCTGCTGCTGCTTCTTGTGGCAGCCTTCATACCGAAAAATCCTGCCAGCATTGAGCATATCCCGCCCAGCAGATATGCCAGTCCTGCATAGAGGCTGATAAAGACAGACAGCACAGCAAAAACCAGTACCATGAATATAGCAATTACCCGATATTCCCGGGCAAGGAAAACCATAGCGCCCTTGTGCACCTCTGCTGCTATTTTCTTCATTGTTTCATTGCCGGCGTCCTTTTTCAATACAGCCCTGTATATGAGTCCGGCAAAAATCATTCCCAGAAACCCTATAAAAGGAATCCATGTGAAGTTTTCCATAGTAATCTCCTTTATTAATGTTTATTCATAGTTATAGTATAAATAGCGCATGTGCAAGGTTACCAGCTGCAGCATAATATTCTCTTCTAAATCTGTATCTTATGAATTATTAAAAATTAGACAAGACAAAAATTTTCCAAAAAGCCATTGATATGGCACTAAGTTGCATACCACCCGTCTATTAGTCGACAGTTATGCTCTTACTGACATTTTTGGGTACATCTGGGTGAACACCGTGGTTTTCTATCCTGCTCCTGCTCAGGTACTTCATTTTAGCAACGCTCATTTTAAGGGCCAGAAGCTGGAGTACAAGGGAAGCCTGGAAAACAAAGATGTTCTTATCCCCGGTTTTGGGAACCTCAATGAATTTATGCCAGTAATTGCCGTCAGATACTGGTTTGTTAACCACTGCAGCCCTTAAATCATCATCGTTTTCCGATATAAGGACTATATCTGCCCCCCTAATTTTGTGGGTATTAATCTGGGATATGGTTATCCTCCTGTCCCTTTCATCTGGCGGGCAGACGAATATCAGAGGATAATTGGAAAAAAACTGCTCAATATCAGCTTTTTCAGTGTAAATGCGGTAAACCATATCATAGGTCTCCTTCATTCCTGGATTGTCAAAAAACGGGTGAAGGGCTGATTTTTCATCAAGTTTTCTGAATTTGAGGTTTTTTGCCATGTTAAGGTAGTTGCGAACAGATTCCCCATTCCTGGTGTTATCGCTGAAAAAACCTGAATCATAAATCTGTTCAGCCATTTCCACGAGGCTGTTAAGGAGAGCTTCCATGTCATGCAGGGAGAAGATGGTGTTCTTTCCGAGGATAGTATTGGGACCGTGTTTGAACTCTGCTGAATCATAGCCTTCGGTGTGGTTAAGGACTACTTCCCTTATTTTCAGGGCGCCTTCCTTAGCCAGGCCGGTCAGGGAGGTTCCGAGTATATGCATGGAGGCCTTCATAAAAAGCTTGTAGGCAGCATCAGAAACCGGTATGTCAATATTGTTCAGAGTAAACTCCATGAAATATCTTATCTTCTTGAGGTTGTCCAGTACCTCGCACTCATCAAGCCTGGTAAGGGCAGCAATTATATAAAAGAGAGCTATCTGGCTTATGAAGCTTTTTGTTGCAGCAACTGCTATTTCCGAGCCGCACATGATAGGGAGATAAAAATCGCTCTTTTCCTGGGGAAGGGTTGAGTTTTCATTATTAACCAGTGTGACAAGGGTTATTCGGGGGTTTATCTTTTTGACTTCGCAGAAGATATCCACCAGGTCTTTTGTTTCACCGCTCTGGCTGACTCCAATGACAATATCGCTTTCTTTCAGGGAGTTGATGAAGGCTGAGCGGAAAAACCCGGGATTAGCAGTAATTATAGATATATCGGAAAGATTATTAAAGAAATAACTGCCTGTCAGGGCTGCATGGTATGAAGTACCGCTGGCTACTACGTATATCCTGCCCCCTTTTTCCCTGGATTTTCCCATGAACTGGGTAAGCATATCCCTGTATTTTATTATTGTCCTCTTTTTCTTCCAAATAAGCATTGTATCAATCATCCAAAGCTGGGGGAAATAACTGTCATCAATGCTTAGCAGTTCTTCAAGAAGAGTAGTTTCTTCTGACCGGAACACAAAATGCATCGGGTCGGCCATATATTGCTTTATCCTGGAGAATATCCCGGAGAATGCAGGATCATTCCTGATTCTGTCAAACTCCTTGGTGAGTTTCTTCCTGTCATAAACATCATAAAAAGCCAGAAGGGAATAAAGGATGCTTCTGGCTTCATCCTTACAGCTTTCCAGTATGCTGTATATGGGTTTTTCGTTTTCATCATTGAAATAGTAAAGCATAAGGTTGTCAATATTCCTGGGAGCTGAGTAAATTTCCTGCTCCATGAAAAAATGATACTTGGGCTGAAGCTGTATATCGGCAATATTAAGCCTGCTCCTGGTTGGCTTTGAAATCCACTCATTGTCGCTGAAAAGGGAAAACTGCCGATAATTCTCATCATCGAAATATATGCCCTCGCCTTCATTCATTGGTATCAAAAAACGGGTTTTTGAAAGGACGGAGGTCAAGTCGCTGGAAGCAACTATAAAATTCCCGGAACTGTCTGTTCCCTTGCCTGCATAAAGGGAGGAACCCGCCTTAACGGCAAATATCCCGGGAATATCAGGGACAGTTATACAGGCTGCATAACTGCCCTGTATCATTCTCTGGGATTTTCTGATGGCTTTGATTATAAGCTTAATTGTATCCTCCGTGCCTGCAGGATTTTCGATTAAAGCAAGGGAGTTGTAGAAGTGTTCAATCAGGTGCACTACCATTTCGCCGTCATTATCAGAAAGAACATTGTGACCGTTTTCAGTGAGAAAATCCTTCAGCTTGGCAGTATTGCTCACATTTCCATTATGAGCGCCTACCATATGCATAAAGCATTTTACTTCGTGGGGCTGGGCGTTTATATCCGTAACTGCACCATAGGTTGCCCATCTAACCTGCCCTATGAATTTGCTTCCCGACATACTTGCCATTTCCAGCTCTTCTATCACCCGGGAAGGTGCTCCTACCTTCTTTCTAAGCACTATGCTTCCGTCAGTTTTTAGGAAGGCTCCCCCGGTAGAGTCATATCCGCGGTATTCCAGCTTTTTCAGAAGAGATGAAGCTTCAACGCCCAGTCTTTTGGTATTGTTCCGGTAAACAATAGATACTACACCGCACATTATAATCTCCCAGATTATATTTTATCCTTAATCTGAAACACAGCAATTAAGCCTGCAGATCTGATGCCCCGAAAAAGTAAGGCATCTGCGTAAAAGAATCAGCAGATTCTATTTCTTAAATTTAAATAAATCAAGAAAAACACTGAATGTGTCAAAACAAAATAGAAATGTCCCTTTTTTACCAAATTAGAAATGTCCCCTT
>CAYSKJ010000082.1:0-12744 GCA_964431655.1 uncultured bacterium
AAGTTTTTCTTTTTTTTATTCAATTTTTCATATATGACAAGAATTATTATTCCAAAGATCAGGCCTGCCAAAAAAAAGAAACCGCTGTTTAAGTCGCTGTTAACAAAGACCTTCAGGTACTGGCCTGCGATTACCCCGAGGATAATGGATACTGCAGGTATAAGATAGGCAAAAACAATATCGGTCAGAAACCTGGAGCTTTTATACTCCAGCTCTACCGTATCGCTGACTTTAAGCCCTTCGGGGGCATCATCCCTTTCAATCTCAATATCTATTACCCTGGTGCCCTCCATGGAGTCGATGCATGACCCCTTAGCCCCGCAGTGTGCGCACATGGGGTTTCTCTCAACAGATATGACTATATTCTTTTCGCTTATTCTTTTTATTTTGCCTGTCTTGCATTCCATTATTCTTTTATCCCGAAGACCTTCTGCATCTTTTCCCTGCTGTATCCAAGGGAAGCAAAATGTGATACCGCCTCTGCTCTCGCGGTATTCGCCCTGTCTTCATCCCCGAGGGCAATATAGGAGTCAATAAGCCTCTGCCAGCCGAATAAAAGCTCCGGGTTCTGATCCACCACCTCGCTGGCGTAAAAAAGGGCCTTTTTGAAATCCCTTTTTTGGAAGTGCATCTGGAACAGCCTGTCGGCATGATAAGGGCTTCTTTCCTTCTGGTAAACAGATTCAGCCTTTTTTATGTCGCTGTTGAGCCTTCTGAGCTGGGCCTTTATATAAAGGGTCCTCAGTTCCGGTTGTGAAGGAAGCTTGCTGGGAGGATAAAGCCCCAGGATAAGGCTTATATACTCCTCCGATTGCTCCGGTTTATTCATGAAATCATATATCTCCACCAGCTGATAAGCAATTTCAATGATATCCTTCCTCTCCCCGGCGGCTTTCATGAGGGCTTCAAATACATGGGCTGACTCATTGTATCTCTTTTTTCTCTTGAGAAACTCACCGTAAAGCATGCCATAACTCCTGCAGGAAGGGTCCTGCTGATACAGCTTTTCGGATATATCCAGGCCCCGGTCATAATCCCTTATAGTCAGGTATAGATGGCAAAGCCTTATTTTGAGTATACCGCAGTCCCCTTCAATAATCCTGTCTTCGTTTTTTACCCGTTCCTTCCTGTTATGTTCAGCAAACCTAAGGATGTCCGTGTAATCCTTGAGGTGGAAGCTGACCCTGGAGAACTGGCTGTCATGCTGCATATCCGCACTTATGACAGGCTGAAGGTTCCTTACAATTACCCTGACTGTAGGTATGGGGATACCCGGAGAAGTCAGGTCGGCAATATATACCTGCATGCCCTTCTTTTTTAAGTAGTCAAGGATGATATCAAGCTCTGTCTTAAGGTCCTTTGAGCATATATTTCGCATCTGGTCAAAACCCTTTTTACTGCTGTGCTTCATCCTCCTGGACAGGTCATGGTTGAAAAGCTCCTCAGGCCTGCTGGTCCTGGCCTGGTACTCCTTGAAAACAGCCTTGCCGTACAAATACCTGGCCCTGGTCTGGGCTATCTCGGTTATGCACCTAAGAAACGCTATCTCCGGGTGAGGATGGCATCCCGGGGATGAAAGGTATGTAAAGGCCTTGCAGGGGTCTTCCCCTTCCTTCCTCATCATCAGGGATACCACCGGTACAGGCAGGTCCCGGGTGATGTCGGCAAGGTAGAAGCTGTATCCTTTTTTCACAAGGTTTTCAGCCAGTCCATGGATAAGCTCTATTCTGCAGGAAAAAGGGTCTATCATCTCCATGGATGTATTATTGAAATAGTATATATCAAAGGCATGCCTTTCAATAAGCTCGCACAGGGCGTGATTTACAGCCTCTTCGATGGTATTGCCCGATGCCAGGCCATTGGTGTCCTCCCTGTCGGAAAAATCCTCGTTGACATTCAGGCCTACCAGGGATGCTGGGAGATATACCTCTCTGTCCTGGAACAGGGAGTAGCATGGATACCACGGTATTTCCAGGCTGTCGTAAATTTCCCTGGTATAAAGGTCTCTCTGGATATTGGTGGGCACAAGGTCGAAGCGGGATACGGCCCTGTCCCTCATATCATTATAGGAGGCTTTAATAATTCTGTTCTTATCAGTACTGCCGGAATTTGTCCTCTCCACAAGCTCCATAAGAGCGCTGGCTTTTGCCAGCTCCCTGTCCAGCCCCTTCCCCCAGTAAGCATTGCCGATATCATTGTATATCACTGCAAACACAGGTATCTCCATGTCATCAAGGCAGGAGAGCTCGGTGATCGCTTTGTAGCTGAGGTATTTTTCAACCCGGGCTATGGTTTCCGAGGGCATAACAGTCCTGTGAAGAATCTCAGAAATAATAAGACCGCTCTTGAGATTTATCCTGTCCATCAGTGCCTCCTAATCATTTTTTTGATATCTGTACAGGGTTATGCCTTCCAAATCGGCTATGAATTCATGGGGCCAGGGCAGTTCCTTTCTATGCCGCAGGGCAATATAGATGATTTTCCTTCTGGACAGTTCTTCCATTATTTGTCCTGCATCCGGATGGTTTATATCCATGCTGAGATAGGGTACATTCAGGTAGAAATGGTTGAATTTACCGTTTATGATAAGAACATCGCCTTTTTTTATATAGTTTTCAAGGCTGGGGTACTTCCTGTAGTCCTCCAGCCTGGATCCGAGGTAGCTGTCAAACCTCTCCAGACCGAATATAACCTTGACGGGCTCATATTCCGTAAAGTAGTACTGGAGCAGATTCAGCATGTTTATTGCAGAGACCGCAATCATAAAAACAATCATGAAAAAGGATACAAACCTGCTGGACCGGTATATCCTGAAGACTACCTCAGCAGCCAGCAGGGAGACATAAAGGTAAAAGGGAAGAAAATCCCTGAAGTTAAGGTTAACAAACAGGGATATCAAAATAAAGATGAGTATCAGAATTATCACCCTCATCCTTTTGAAAAACTTTCCGTAGTAGAATATCATAAAGGGAAGGAGTATAAGCAGGATAGGCCCTATGGGAAGATGGTTGGATGCAAACTTGTTAAACAGGGAAATCTCAATGGGAAAAAGAAAAAGGCTGAATATATTGGAAAAATTGACAACCCTGAAAATATCCTGCATATCTACGGATAAAAGCATCCAGAACTTAAGGAATACGGCCAGATAAAGGGCTATGGAGAAGAGAAAAAATATAAATACCTTTGAGCACTTAAGTCTGGAAAGAACAAGGTAAAGAAGGATGAGAAAGGAGTATATTATGCCCAGGCTAAGCGTATTTGTTATAAAAATTAAAAAAATGCCCGTAATATACTGGGCTTTATTATCCCAGCTGTGCTGAAGCTTCTGGATAACATAAATGGCCGATATGAAGTAAAGCAGGTTGAGCGGCCTGATGCCCGGCACAGTTCCCAGGTAAAGTATAAGGGGGGCTGACATAAACATAAGGGTACCTAAAAGGCTTTTTATCCTTGAATTTGCCCCCTGGGAAAATACTACAAAGTAGAACATTACGGCGATGATTAGTATAATAAGGGAATTCAGGATCGAAATGTCTATGGTCTGGTCAGGGAAAAAGTAAAGGAAGGGAAGGTAATAGGCAGTGCCCAGGGGGACCGCGGGATAATCCTGGATTATGGTATCGGTCAGGAGCCACTGCTTGGAATAGCTCAGGTCCCCCTGGAGGATGGCATTATCAACTGCGGGGGTATGGGACAGAACCAGGACCGTTAGGAATAACAGAGCAAGCAGGAGAAAAATGGCTATCTCCCTTCTTTTGAGGTCAAGCAGGTTTACCCGGTTCTCAATAATGAGAAGCCGGAGAAATGTTTTGTTTATATTGCCCAGGCTTAACAGAAACATCAGCACCAGGCAGATAAGGACAGACAGCCTGACATTGCCGATTACCAGTGCCGATGCATAGACCATCAGGCTCAAAACCCCTATTCCCATTGCCAGGTCAAGGATTATCTTAGGGACTGACGGATACCTCTCAGCCTTTACGCTCAGGATTTCAAATATCTTCTCCCCGAAAGCCCTTACTATAAATACATAGGCTGAAAGGAAAAGGTATATGCTTACCTTCGGGGTAAAAACGACATTATTGACCAGGTATATATAAAATACAAAGCATACCCAGGTAATGCACAGCAGTATCGTAATAAACTTAGTGCTCTTTCCTAAAAGATTAACCATAGCTATATTTTGATATAATAAAACAGGAAATAATTCAATTTATTTTTTACCCCAGCCCAAATAGAAAAAGCTTAATAAAATTGTAAAATCGCTGTATAAATTATAAAATGGAGGAAAATCATGTCCTGCCCATTGATAAATAAATATATTCCTGTGCTGCGTGCAGGGCGGAAAGCAGATTCCTTTATTCAGCCAGGTTTATATCAGGGAAAGGATAAACCGCCAACACATGCTTCCCGGCCTGCCGGTATCAAATATATCTCATCTCCTGATATCTTTATTTTTAAGACAGCTGGCCGCCCTGGCATTCATTACAGGGAGCCATAAATTGATACAGCTGAATACAATACTAGAAGGAAATATAAAAATGAAAAATCTAAAAATCATCGCTTTTGCAATGGCTCTCTGCATCACATTCTGCTCATTATCAGCTTACAGCCAGGACTATGCTCTGATACCGATTAAAAATCTCAGGAACAAGACATTAATTACAGTAAAGATCAATAATATAACCATACCTGATATCCTGCTTGATACGGGTTTCGATTTTGACGGCATCATTATTTATAATCCGGCTTACCGGGATTCGCTTGCTCTTCCCGGGGCAACTGCAGTATCCCTTGGCGGAGCAGGGGGCGGAAATAATCAGGATGCCTTGATGATAGACTCTGCTGGTTTTTACGCAGGCAGTCATCTGCTTACTGACCAGAGAATCATTGTTCTGCAGACCGATATTTACAAGGGATTTCCCTCAGACGGAATTATAGGGCATTCGCTTTTCGGGCATTACACAGTTGAGATAGATTATGACAGGAATATCCTGATCTTGCATGACTCTGAGACATTCGAGCCCGATGCAGATTTTATCAGGGTGCCTGTTTATTTCAGGGACAGCAGGAGGATTCCCTGGATTGACGCTTCTGTTGTAATCAATAATGAAGAGCCTGTAAATATTTCGGCTTATATTGATTTTGCCGATGGTGATCCTGTGGTACTGCTTGAACGGCAGACCATGAAATTTAACCTGCCGGAAACGGGGGAGGAAAAAGTCATCGGAACCGGACTTAGCGGAGATATTTACGGTCGCACAGGAAAGATCTCGAAACTGATAATTGCTGATTATCAGCTGAGCGATGTAAGGGTTTCTGTGGCACCAGCAGAAGTAAGATCAAAGCAGAAAGATGCTGATGCTGTGATCGGATGCGGGGCACTGAACAGGTTCAATCTGATTTTTGACTATAAAAACGAAAGCCTGTATATTAAGCCGAATAAATCATTCAGCATGCCTTTCACAGAGCAGTAATGCCGGGGAGCCTGTCCTGTCAGTGCGGAGGGCTTTTTGTATGTAAGAGATTGTCATAGGCCGGATTATGCCTTCATAATTTGGAATTTTATACAAAAGAACAGGAAAATATATTTTAAGAATTGACACAATAATGGAAATAGGCGAAAATAAACCTATAGCATATGTGCGAAGCTTGAGTAATTAACTGATTATGGATATAAAACCGTTCATAAGGGAATACGTCCTGACCGGACCTATCAGAGAACTTTTTCCTTCTATCGAAAGCGATGAGCGAAGATTCTACAAGGCTGTCCTGCCTGTAACATCAAAATGCTTCAGCCAGTGTATTTTCTGCGGTAATATGGACCTGCCGTGCAACCTTGCCAGAAGGGACCTGAGTTCAGTCATCTCTCCACAGCAGGCCATTGATATTGCAAAGAAGATGCACATTGGGAATATTATTCTGGAAATAGGGGGATACGGGGATCCCCTGTTCAATGAGGAGACCTTCCAGACCCTGAGGCTTCTCATCATTGAGGACATTGACATTCCCACTTTCATCACCACCAACGGGCTCCTCATCCATGACCGTATCGATGATATTCTCTCTGTGGGCATTAAGACAGTCAAGGTTCTGATAAATTCCCTGGACCCTAATATCGGGAAAAAGCTCGTCAAAGGCATAAAGTTCAGGGGCAACAGGCTACTGGGCCTTGATTCCGCCTTCCTGTTCCAGGAGCTTCAACTGCAGGGGATACAGAGGCTTCTGAAAAAGAGAGTAAATGTTGTTGCCGAGATACTGATTTTCCCCGGCATAAATGACCGGCACATACTTGAAATAACCAGTGTCCTCAATATGCTGGGAGTAAAATACCTTGACCTCAGATTATCATCCATTGATGCACAATCCATTGCCATATACAAGGATATAAAGTCAGAGATCGGAGACAGGATTGCCTTTGTCCATTTCTGATATCCCTTATGGATCAAAAGCTTTTGACAAAACAGCTGTTCTCTGTATAATAGGCTGATATCATGATAAAGATTAACGGTTTCCTTCACAGAGAAAGACTTTATGATATAATCAACCGGTGGTTCCTGAATGACTTTGATTCAGGAGACCCCTTTGCAGTAAAGCAGATAATAAACTTCAATGCCATCAGCCTTAAATTCTACCTGGAAAAACTCAGCATAAGGATATTCAAGAGGCTTTATTCCCAGCCTATAGTCAAGATCCCCATAAGGCAGAAGAGCGAGATTAAAAATGCCATAGTAGAGAATCCCATGGCTGTCAACCCCCGCATCCAGAAACTCATTGAGCTGTACAGGTCCTTTCCGGAAAACTACTACCTTGAAACTCCCATTGAGGGAAACATCTACTACATACTATCCAAAGGAAGCAAGGTATTCATAGGTTCAAACAGGATGAAAAGGATTAAGCGGATAGCCGAAAAAGGGTCCAGGAAGATTATTGACCTGCTTTTCAGCGAAATACTCAAGAGGGCTGAGAATAAGGCTGAAGAAAGGGCCAAAAAACTCGGCATAGACAAAAGATTCCTTATATCCTCCATACAGGAAATGGAAGAGGAGTTTATTGAGTCTGAAAAGGAGCTCCAGAGGCTCCTTAAGGAAAAAATGTACCCTATATCCAATTTCCAGATAGAAATAAATGATGTGGCAGGCATTAAGGTCATCAATACAGAAAACAGCATTGACAATATCCTTGCCATCCTGGAGGAGTTCCCTTTTTTGAAGGTAAGGGAGGTTGAAAAACACCGCGGTAACTATAATGCCACCAATGTTATTGCTGATTATTACATAAACAAGGATGAGGTGGTGCAGAACCCTCCCCCCGACACCATGCTCAGGGTGCTGGAGGAAAGGGGTATGAGCCGTTTCGATATTTCAAGGTACTGGAGAAATTTCTTTTATTCGGCTGAAGACTCAATTGCAGTGGAATTTATAATATCCAGCTATGAAGACCTCATAGAAAGCGAAATAGGCATATCCATGCATGAAAATATGATAATACATTTCAGGCAGAAGCAGGAGTATATCGGTCTGCTCGCAAAAAACGTCGAGTACATGCTGGAATTCATCTTCCAGTTTGCTCTGAGTCCCAGGACCAACCTGAAAGAAATACCCATAAAGCTATGGGGAAAATACTTTCCGGATTATTTCGAGATATTGAAAAGGGGCCTCTACGGTATCCCGACGGAATTCGGCATATAGACAGGTCTGAATTTTGCATGGCCCTCAGGAATAAAAATATTGATTTATTGTTTTTAGTATAATAATATTTCAGGGAAAATCTTTTTATATGCTTGCATCATCAGAAACAGGATTGATAAGTTTTATCATATTAAATATTAAAGGAGGTTTTAACCAGTCATGAGGAAAATTGGCGTATTGTCAATCATCATAATCACAGCGGGGTTCATATTCTATCTCTACCAGACCAATAAACTGCAGAGGGATAAGATAATCCAGGCAGAAACAGCTATAAGGACCAATATGGAAAAATCCTTTCTGAATTTTAACCAGAAGGTCAAGCAAATGGAAAAAGAGCTCAAAGAAAGGATTGATCTGCAGAAAAGCGAATTAGACCCCAAACTGGCAGAGTATGACTATTACCTGGCCTTCGCTGTCAAGGAAGATTATTCGGAGATACGGGATGAAATAGCAAGGCTTACGGATGCTTTCCGCAGTTTCGATGAAAAGATAAAGCAGTTCAAAAGGAGCTCGCCTGTTGAAAAATCAACCAAGGATACGGAAGACCTTTTCAATATGATTCTCTTAACCATGGAAAAGCAGAGGGATTATTACTCATGCCTTGAAAAGAGCAATATAAGCAGGGAATCCCTGAATGCCAGGATGGAAAAAGCCCAGGACGATCTAAAGAGGAGAAGAAAGCTTAGTATCCCGGAAAAGGAGGAATATGAACCCTGCAAAGATGACCTTACCACCTTAAACAAGGTCAGGGATGATCTCCTCGAGCACTGGAGACAGCTTAAGAGAAAACCTATTGCTTTCTAAGAGCATTTATAATATCATGATACCCGCTGTTTTTTTCAAATAGCGGGTTTCTTTTTTATATGGAGATTTTAGCGCCTGTAGGAAACAAGGAGGCACTGGATGCGGCCTTGAGGCTAAAGCCTGATGCTGTCTACTTCGGCCTGAAAGAATTCAATGCAAGGCTCAGGACCCACAACTTCACCGTCGACCAGGTTAACTGCATGGTCCTGATGCTGAGATCGGCGGGAATAAAAAGCTATATAACCCTCAACACCCTTCTGAAGAATGAGGAGTTTGCAAAGGTATCCCATATCCTCAGCGCTCTGGATAAAATAAAGCCGGACGGCATAATAGTCCAGGATTTGGGCCTCGCGGATATTATCAGCCGTTATTTCCCGGAACTGAACATTTTTGCCTCCACCCAGACTACAAACCTTAATTCAGCCAAGATCCATTTCCTTGAAGGGTTGAAAATAAAGAGGGTGATCCTTGAAAGACAGCTTACCATGCAGGAGATAAAGCAAATCATGAAAAACACCCGCGCAGAGGTCGAGGTATTCATCCTCGGGGCTGTCTGCTACTCATTAAGCGGGCACTGCCTGTTCTCATCCTATATAGGGGGAAACAGCGCAAACAGGGGATTGTGCACCCAGCCATGCAGGAGATTGTACAAGCATAAGAACAGAAGGGATTATATTTTTTCCATAAAGGACCTGGACCTTTCCGGCTTGATTAATGAGCTCAAGGAGGCGGGCATTAAGGGCATAAAGATAGAGGGCAGGATGAAGCCCGGCTCTTATGTTTACCAGGCCATACTGCATATCCAGGATGCCCTGAGGGGCATAAGCAAGGAAAGTGATGTAATTTCAAGGCCCTTTACCAGCCTTCTCATGGACAGAAAGGAAAATCTTTATCACCCCCCGGTAAGCGGAGAGCTTGCAGGCCATGTAAACCGGGCCTCGGGGGCAAATATCCTTCTTTCTCTTGAGAGAGAGCTTAAGGAAAGGGATATAATAAGGATCAATGACCCCGATCAGGATAAAAGCTCCGTCAGCCTGAAAATAATCTCAGCCCGGGATTCCGGGGAAGGCATGCAGGAAATAACCACCAACCGGCCGTCAAACGCCCAGCCCGGGTCTGCGGTTTTTATTACGGCACGCAGTTTTGACCTTAAGGACCCCATGAAAAATATAAGGATTGAAAGACTGAATTACCCATCACCTCCCAGGGTCTCTGCAAGAAATTTCAGGCCTAAAGACATAAAGAATACCATGCTTTACATAATAGACGATTTAAGATGGCTTGACCTGCTTGCAGGGAGAAAAGTATTCTATGAGCTTGATGTCAAAAAAGCCTCAGAGCCGGGCAAACCAGACACAAAAGACCTGTTCGGGGTCAAAATGCCTGATTTTATCCCGGAGAAGGATCTCCCCGCAATTAGAGCCATGATCAGGAATATCCTGTCCAGGTATTATAAGAATCTTATGGTATCAGACGAGGGACAGCTTAAACTGCTTTTTAAGAACCATGGCATGGCTGTATTCCAGGACCCTGCCATGAAAAACCTCAACCCTTTTACCAATGCTGTTTACAGGACATCCGGCATAACCTTCACATCCTTCTTTATGGAAGGAGACATCAGAGCGCTTTCCAGCATGCCAAGGTCAGTGTTTGTAATGCTTTACGGCAGGCCTTCCCTGTTTGCCTCGAGGATTAAACCCATGCACTGCGGGGCTGGCTCTTTGTTTAATGACACCAGGGACAACAGGGAATATACCATCGAGGAAAAGAACGGCTTTTTTCTGACCCTCCCCAAAAGGCCTTATAATGCTTTGCATATAAAAGAAAAGCTTGAAAAATACGGTTTTTCGAACTTTATATATGACCTGCGGTACATAAAGCCTGATAAGAACACCCTGCTTATCATGGACGGCAAAAAAAGGGAAAACCCGTGCCTCTTCAACCTGAAAAAGGGGCTGAAATAATGAAAAAACAGCTTATTATTGCAACAAAAAATGAGAACAAGGTCAGGGAAATGGCCCGGACACTGGGAGGCTGTTTTTCCGATATATGTTCATTAAACAGCCTGGACGGTGATTTCGACATAATTGAAGACGGTGCGACCTTCTGCGAAAATGCCCTGATAAAAGCACGGCATGTATATAATAAACTCCAGGTACCCGTGCTTGCAGATGACTCGGGTTTATGCACTGAAGCTCTCAACTTTGCCCCGGGTATATACAGCGCAAGGTATGCCGGCCAGGGCTCCGGAGATGAAGACAACAACAGAAAGCTCCTGGCTGAGCTCAAAGGACACCGGAACAGGAATGCCTATTTTGAATGCTGTATAGTCCTTATGCTTTCCGAAGACAGGGTTCTGAAGTCATCAGGCAGGGTATACGGCTGGATAACCGACAAACCCGCGGGAGACAACGGTTTCGGCTATGACCCTGTTTTTCTGGTAAAAGGAATGGACCGGACCATGGCCCAGCTCTCCATGGAGGAAAAGAACAGGCTAAGTCACAGGAGCAGAGCGCTGGAGGGCATAATATCACAGCTTAAGGCTGAGGGACAGTCTTGACCTGCAGATCAAGATACGGAACCCAGGTTGTAGTATCATCCTGGATTGCTGTATTCTGCCTTTTCGGCATACGGGCATCCTTCGCTCTTTTAAAAGACCCCCTTGCTCAGGCCATGAACTGGAGCCAGGCAAAGGTAACATTCGGCTATTCCTTCATGATGATTGTCTATGCCCTTACCGCATTCCTCTGCGGTATTATAGTTGACAGGAAGGGCTCCCGGCCTGTATATGCCATTGCTGCGATTGCATCCCTTGCAGGGCTTATGGCTACAGGCTTAATGCGGAGCTTTGCTGTTTATATCCTCTCCTTCAGCATAATGACAGGCATTGCCACAGGAATGCTCTGGGTTACATCCACCATATCGGTACGAAAATGGTATACCGGCAAGCAGTATGCAAGCAAATGGGGCTGGGCATTTGCCGGGGCTCCGGTATCGCAGTTCGTCCTGACCTTCATTGTAAGGCATATCCTGATGGAAGACCCGGCCACCACCTGGAGGCTTGCCTTCATCGCCCTTTCCCTGATTTCCGGTTTTATGCTCCTTACAGCCTTTTTTCTGGCAAAAAGAGAGCCAGAATACTATGGCTTTGAGGCTTTCGGCTCTGTCAGGGAAAATACATACAGGGATATCTCCTGGAGCCTGAAACAGGCTTTCTCCAGGTATGCTGTCTGGGGGGCTGTCGCCACTTTCCTCTTAAGCATGATGGCAGAATTCCTGATATGGACCCAGGTGGTCAGCTACTGGGTTATTGATGTAGGCTGGACAATGGCGGATTCAGCCCATGTCTATGCCATGATCGGTCTTGCAGGCATGGTAAGCATGCCCTTGATGGGATATTTCGCTGATTACCTGGTAAGACTGGTTAAAAATGAACCCCGGGGGAGGAAAATAATGCTGATAATCGGCCCTGCCCTGGGAATGCTTGCATGCATACTGCTCCTTTATTCCCATCAGTCAAAGTTCTTTGCCTATACAGCGTCCGTGTTCTTTGCAGTATACTGGGCCATAGTCCCCGGGGGTGCGGTAGGGTATATCGGTTCGCTTTACGGCAGAAAGACCCTCGGCAAGATCTGGGGATTGTGCACCCTTATGGTAATGGGTACAGGTCCCTTCCTGGGTTCGCTCACCGGGGGTTACTTGAAGGACCTTACAGGGCATTTTAACCATGCCCTCTATTTTGCAGGGGGATCCTTTCTGCTCTCGGCTATACTGGCATTTTCACTTCCCGTAAAGCTGAAGTATCCTGGGAACGGACAATAATCACAGGTAGCCCAGGTCTTCCAGCCTTTTCTTTACCACAGATTCCTGCTCGCTGGTATAACCCTTTATGGTGCTTTCCTGGCACTGACCTCTGGCAGTGAGGTAGCCGTTGAAATCAAGGTAGCCGATTATAGCCCTGGTACAGCTCTTTGTATCATCAAGACAGGTATTGAGTATAATTTCGGCAGACTCCGGTTCTTCAAATACGCCGTCAACTCCCGGAATATCCCTTATGACGCCTTCCCTGGCCATCTTATAGAGGCTGTGGGGGTCGCGCTTTTCACATTCTTCCATGATGCATTTTGTATAGATAATTATTGAATCGGGAATGGATTCCCTGACCTTTGACCGGAGTTCCTTTTTTGAGAGTTTCATGCTGATAATGGGAATCTGACCGCTGTTTATCAGAAGTGATGAGATATATGAG
>CAYSKJ010000083.1:0-12730 GCA_964431655.1 uncultured bacterium
AGTGCTTCCTTGGCCTTTTCTTCGGAAACACCCTCCATCTCATAAAGGACACGGCCTTTTTTAATTACTGCCACCCATCCTTCCGGAGACCCTTTTCCTTTACCCATCCTTGTTTCAGCTGGTTTTTTAGTAATAGCCTTATGGGGAAAGATCCTTATCCAGATCTTGCCGCCCCTCTTTATATTCCTTGTCATGGCAATACGGGCAGCTTCTATCTGCCTGTCCGTAATCCAGCCGTTTTCCATGGCTATTATCCCATAGGTGCCGAAATCAAGGTTAAATCCACCCTTAGCCATACCCCGGTTTGTACCCTTCTGGGGTTTACGATATTTTACCCTGTTAGGACTTAACATATCATTTCTCCTTAGCTTCTCTTATTCCTGGCTGTCTTTTCTTCGCCTTCAGCATCATGGACATAATACTTGTCCCCTTTATATATCCATACCTTAATCCCTATGGCGCCGTAAGTTGTATGGCAGACAGAGAGGGAATAATCAATATCAGCCCTCAGGGTATGCAAGGGTACCCTGCCGTACATGTATCTGTCCTGTCTTGCCATCTCAGAACCGTCCAGCCTTCCCTTTATCATAAGCTTAATTCCCTGGACATTGCACCGCTTGGCATCTCCCAGTGCCTTTTTCAAGGCTCTGCGGTAGCCCACCCTCTTTGCAATCTGGCTTGCTATCTTTTCAGAAACCAGCTTTGCATCAAGTTCAGGGGTTTTTACCTCTTTTATGAATATAAATACCTTCTTGCTGGTAAGGTTTTCCAGGTCTTTCTTGAAAATTTCAATATCATGGCCCTTCTTGCCGATTATAACACCCGGTCTTGCGGCATGTATATAAAGGTTTATCTTGTCACCCAGCCTCTGGATCGAAATATTTGAGATACCTGCATTCTGCATCCTGTTATTGACATATTTTTTTATCTCAACATCCTCAACCAGCCACTCGGAATAATTTTTCTTAGCGGAGTACCAAATGGAATCCCATGTCCTGTTGATACCTAACCTGAAACCCTTAGGATTTACTTTCTGTCCCAATCTCCTTCCTCCTATCCTTGTGTTTTTTCTGCTAAAATTATAGTAATATGGGAAGATCGCTTGATAATTCTGTTGGCCCTTCCCCGCGCTCTGGGCATGATTCTTTTAAGGGAACGGCCCTCGTTAACAATAGCTGTTTTAACGTACAGGTCTTGCATTTCATCAAGATTGGTAAGGTCTTTTGCATTTGCAACCGCAGAATTCAATACCATCTCAACATACTTCTTATTGGCCTTTTCAACACCTCTCAAGATAACCAGGGCATCGGCGACCTTTCTTCCCCTGATAAGGTCAACAATAGGCCTCAGCTTGAAAGGAGATACCCTCAGGTGTTTACCGACTGCTTTCAATTCCATCGCTCATCACCTTCTCTTTGCTTTTTTCTCGGACTTTTCATGTCCCTTAAAGGTCCTTGTTATGGCAAATTCACCAAGCTTGTGACCTATCATGCTTTCTGTAACATAAACCGGAATAAATTTCTTGCCGTTATGGACAGCAAAAGTCAGGCCTACAAAGTCAGGTATTATTGTAGATCTTCTGGACCATGTCTTGATAACGCCCTTCTTTTCACCCTTTAATGCTTTATTTAATAAATGGGTATCCACAAAAGGATTTTTCTTTAAAGACCTCGCCATTTTAGTAGTTCCTCCTCATCATCACTTTTGTTTTCTTCTTCTGATTATCACCCTGTCAGAAGCCTTGTTCTTCTTTCTTGTCTTATACCCCTTAGTAGGCTTGCCCCATGGTGTACAGGGATGTCTTCCGCCGGAGGACTTGCCTTCGCCTCCTCCCAATGGGTGGTCAATCGGATTCATCGCAACTCCTCTGACCTTGGGTTTTCTGCCTATCCATCTGGTCCTTCCTGCTTTCCCGAATTTAATTTTTGAAAAGTCCTCATTCCCTACTTCACCTATGGTAGCCCTGCAGTTGAGGTCAAATATCCTCAGCTCGCCGGAGGGCATCTTCACATAGGCCTTGTTCTTCTCCTTGGACATCAGTTTGCAGGAGGTTCCTGCCGAGCGTGCAATCTGTCCGCCCTTCATCGGCCTCATTTCAAGGTTGTATATGGATATACCGAGAGGAATATTTTTAAGAAGCATGGTATTGCCTTCTTTTATGGCAGCCTTTTCACCAGAAAACAGCATATCACCCTTTTTCATCTTTTTGGATGCAAGAACATATCTCTTCTCTCCGTCTGCATAGTTCAAAAGAGCAATGTTAGCGGTCCTGTTGGGGTCATATTCAATAGATCTGACCCTTGCTTCTATTTCATCCTTATTCCTTTTGAAATCAATTATCCTGTACCTTCTCTTATGACCTCCACCCCTTCTCCTCATGGTGATGCTTCCTGAGTTGTTCCTTCCGGATATCTTTGTTTTCCCTGTTGTAAGGGATTTTTCCGGTGCAACCCTGTCAATATCATCAAAGGTCAGAATGCTCTTAAATCTCTGGCTTGTGGTGGTTGGTTTAAATTTCTTAATTCCCATATCAGAGCTCCTTTACTTATATTCCCTCAAAAAATTCTATTTTGCTTCCTTCTGCCAAGGTAATAACAGCTTTTTTCCAGTCCGGCCGCTTTCCTTCCTTAAACCTGACCCTCTTCTTTTTACCCTTGTTCTTGATGATGTTTACATCGGTAACCTTAACATTGAACAGGGATTCACAGGCTCTTTTCACCTCTATCTTATTGGAATTCATGGCAACCTTGAACATAACCTTACCGGTGCTTTCCTTTATATTGGTCCCCTTTTCAGTAATGTAGGGACTTATTAATATATCATAGGGCAGTTTCATTGGAGTATCTCCTTTTCAACGCTTTCCAGTGCGTTTTTTGTTATAAGCACAGTCCTGCAGTTTAATACGCTGTAAAGGTTCAGACCTGTCCAGGAAATGATTTCAACGGCTGGGATATTCCTCATGGAGAGGATGATATTATCATTGCCGTATTCTTCCTCCGAGAGAACAACCAGCGCCTTACTGCTGATGTCAAGATTTTTCAGCATCCTGGCAAAATCCCTGGTACTGGGCTTTTCGTACTCAATTTTGTCAATTACCTTTATATCATTATTGATAAGCTTCTGGGCAATCGAGGACCTTAAGGCCAGTTTTCTAACCTTTTTGGGCAGTTTAATGGCATAATCTCTCGGATGAGGACCAAATACCACACCGCCGCCTACCCAGACCGGCGAACGCCTTGTCCCAGCCCTGGCACGGCCTGTACCTTTCTGCCGGTAAGGTTTGGCTCCCCCTCCCCTGACATCCCTGCGGGTCTTGGTATCTGCTGTCCCCTGCCTCTGCTTGTTAAGCTGATACCTGACCACATCATTGTAAAGGTCTGGCCTTACCGGTATGCTTTCAATGTCGCTGGTGAACTGGTACTGGCCTGATGACTTTCCTTCCTTATTAAAAATATCTAAATTCTTCATGGCAAAAACCTCTACCTTTTGTTCCTTATTATTACATAGGAGCCTTTTACTCCTGGAACGGCACCCCTGACAAGAATATAGTTATCATCCTTGGATACCTCTACTATCCTGACGCTTTTGAGGGTAACCCTTTCATTGCCCATCCTCCCCGGCATTTTTTTGCCCTTGTATACCCTGGACGGATCAGCTGATGCGCCAATGGACCCGGTCTGTTTATGAAAACGGGAGCCGTGGGTCTTTCTTCCTCCACCGAATCCATGCCTTTTGACAACACCCTGGAATCCCTTGCCTTTTGAAGTTCCGGTCAGAACCGCAGTTTCTCCGGCCTCAAAAATATCAGCATATATCTTTTCACCGGTATTCAGTTCCGGTTCTTCCTTAAAGCGGATTTCCTTCAGGTATCTGGTAGGAGGTATATTAATATTCTTAAAGTGTCCTCGAATCTGCTTTGTCGGGCTTTTCCTCGGCTTGGCCTCAACAAGCCCGAGCTGAAGAGCCCAGTAGCCATCTTTGTTAATGGTCTTTTTCTGGACTACAACACAGGGCCCGGCCTGTATGACCGTCACAGGAATAAACAATCCGTTTTCATCAATAATCTGTGTCATACCAAGCTTTTTTCCTAATAATCCTTTAGTCATCTCAACTCACTCCTCAAAAAGTTTTAATCTCTACATCAACTCCAGGCGGAAGCTCTAAATGCGTAAGCTCATCAATGGTCTTAGGAGTCAAATCCAGTATGTCGACCAGGCGCTTATGTGTACGGATTTCAAACTGCTCCCTGGATTTTTTGTCAATATTCGGTCCTCTGAGCACAGTCATTTTATTTATCTCTGTGGGCAGAGGTATGGGGCCCAGAATATTGGCACCGGTCCTTTTTGCAGTATTAACGATCTTTTTTGTGCTCTGATCGAGAATATGATTATCAAAGGCCTTCAATCTAATTCTAATTTTGTTCATAATCATTTTCCTCTTTGTTTATATAATATTTTAATAGATTCATATATTAACAACCTTACGGCTTTTTACAAGCTCTTCAAAAATTCCTGCAGGCAGCGGATCATACCTTAAAAACTGCATCATAAAAGTCCCCCTTCCCTGGGTAAGGCTTCTAATAGCGGTAGAGTAGCCGAACATGTTTGCAATGGGGGATTCGGATATGATAATCTTCTGGTAGTTTTTGTCATTAAGACTGACTATCTTGCTTCTCTTGGAATGAAGGTCGCTTATGACTGTGCCGAGGAATTCTTCCGGGACACATATCTCCATTTTCATAACAGGCTCCAGCAGTATGGGCTTGGCACTCCCCATGGCATTCTTAAAAGCCATGGAACCCGCGATGAAAAAGCTCAAATCGCTAGAATCGACCTCATGATAGGAGCCGTCAATTATACAGGCCTTTATCCCGACCATGGGATAATTAAGAAGGCATCCTTCTGAAGCTGCCCCAATAATACCGTTTCTCACTGAGCTGATGTATTCCCTTGGTATGCACCCTCCCACGGTATTGTCCACAACATCTATATCGTTGCTGTCAGAAGGTTCAACCGTAATAACAACGTGGCCGTACTGGCCCTTCCCGCCGCTCTGCCTGATATACCTGCCTTCAGCCTTTGTCTTTAATGTAATGGTCTCCTTATAGGCAATCTTGGGCTTTGATACCTTTACATCAAGGCTGAATTCACGTTTTATCCTTTCCACCAGTATTTCCAGATGCAGTTCGCCCATTCCCCCGATAAGGGTCTGGCCTGTTTCCCGGTCAGTTTTTATGGTAAGTGATGGGTCTTCAGAAGAAAGCTTATTTAACGCGATGGAAAGCTTCTCTTCATCAACCTTCTTTTTTGGCTCCACAGCTACAAATATCACAGAATCTGGCAATGATATGCTTTCAAACTGGAAATCCATATTCTCCGATACCAGGGTATTGCCCGTGGATGCATCGCTGAGTCCGCAGATGGCGCCTATATCTCCGGCATAAAGCTCGTTGACATCCTCCCTCTTGCTGCCATGCACTTTAAGCAGGCGGCTTACCCTGTGAATAATCCCCTTGGTGGAATTAAAAACCTTGTCACCCTTCTTCAGCTTCCCGGAATAAACGCGTATATAAAGCAGTTTTCCAAGATATGGTTCATTGATTATCTTGAAAACCAGGGCAGAAAAAAAGGATTCAGGATCCGAGCTGACCCTGATTTCCCCGGTTCCTTCATCCGGAGCCGTATGAACAACGATGGGAGGAATGTCCAGGGGGGAGGGGAAATAATCTGCAACAGCATCAAGAAGGACCTGAATGCCCTTGTTCTTGAAAGCTGAACCGCATATTACCGGGACTATATTATTTCTCAGGGTATTCTCACGGATGGTTTTTACCAGGAATTCTTCCCCTATTACCTTTTCATCCAGGTAGGACATGGCAAATTCATCATCCTGGTCTGCAAGCTTCTCATATAGAATGCCCCTGTATCTTTTCACAGTATCCTTGTATTCAGCAGGCACGTCCTCTTCCAATATATTCAAACCCTTTGACTCCTGGTCGAATATTAAAAGCCGGTTTTTGATTATGTCTATTACTCCGGCAAATTCCTCTTCCATAAAATAGGGAATAGTCAAAATACAGCACTCAACGTAGAGTTTCTCTTCAATTTCCTTTACAATATCGAAAAACTGGGCTCCCTGCCTGTCCATCTTGTTTATAAAAGCGATTTTCGGTATACCGAATTTCGTTGCCTGCCTGAATACTGTCTCAGACTGTGACTGAACACCGCCAACAGCACAAAAGACAGCAATAACCCCGTCAAGCACCCTCAGGGATCTTTCAACCTCCAGGGTGAAATCTACATGGCCGGGCGTATCTATGAGATTCAGCTGGTATCCTTTCCAGGAGCATGAAGTTGCCGCCGAGTAAATGGTTATGCCCCTTTCCTGTTCCTGGTCCATGAAATCCATTGTGGCTTCCCCCGTATGAACCTCTCCTATCTTGTAATTTTTGCCCGTATAATACAATATCCTCTCAGACAGGGTTGTCTTACCGGCATCTATATGGGCAATAATTCCAATATTCCTTATTTTTGAGAGATCCATATCCAAAAGTCCCTTTTTACTTATCCCCTGTAATGGGCAAAGGTCTTGTTAGCCTCAGCCATCCTGTGGGTTTCTTCTTTCTTCTTTATTGTTGCCCCACGGTTATGGTAGGCATCCATCAGCTCACCGTAAAGCTTGTTCTTCATTCCCTTTTCATGCCTTTTCCTTGAATACTGGATTAACCAGCGGATAGCAAGTGCATTCTGCCTGGTATGGGTAACCTCCATGGGAACCTGGTAGGTGGACCCGCCCACTCTCTTGGATTTTACCTCAAGCTGAGGCTTGACGTTCTCAAGGGCTTTTTTGAATATTACCAGGGGATTGTCCTTTTCCTTGCTTTCAATTATATCCATGGTCCCGTAGAATATTTTCTGAGCTACTGTCTTTTTGCCCCTTTTCATAAGGCAGTTTATAAATTTCTGCACTACAACTTCATTATATAATGCATCACCCTTTATTTCAGGATTCGGTTTAAATTGTCTTCTCGGCATTTCCCTCTCCCATCCTATTAGTTAGATTTCTGGTCCTTCGGCTTCTTTGAACCGTATTTAGACCTGCTCTTCTTCCTGTCTTTAACACCTTCTGAATCATATACCCCTCTTACAATGTGGTACCTTACGCCTGGAAGGTCTTTCACCCTGCCACCGCGCACCAGTACAATAGAGTGCTCCTGCAGATTATGGCCTACGCCCGGTATATAAGCTGTAACCTCAATACCGCCCATCAGCCTTACCCTGGCTATCTTCCTCAAAGCAGAATTAGGTTTCTTCGGTGTTGTGGTGGTAACCTTAGTGCATACCCCCCTTCTCTGGGGATTGGAATGCAGAGCAGGAGACTTCGTCTTGTTCTTTATCTGCTTTCTGCCTTTTCTTACCAATTGATTCAAAGTCGGCATATTTATCTCCTTCAAATGACAAATATTTTAATAAAAAATAAATTTCAGCTTCTTTAAGCTACTTATGACAACACGTTCATAAAGTCTAATCAATTTAAACAGATCATAAAAAAAGTCAAGAGAAAAATGAATATTTACATGGATTATTTAATTTTGCAGGCAGGCACTGCAGAAGATAAAAAGAAAAAACGTGGCTCAAAATATTCAGGGGTACTGCATTAGGCTCATGCAGTTCCCCTGACGTCTATTTTATCGAATACCAGGTTAAAGAAGATCTTCTTCCTCTTCCTCTTCTTCTTCTTCTTCTGTTTTCCTGAACAGCTCATCGGCAATATGAGGCACAGATATATCAAGGTTCCTGTATCGCTTAAACCCGGTGCCGGCAGGGATTAACTTGCCTATGACAATGTTCTCCTTCAGGCCGTTCAGATGATCAGTCTCTCCCATGATAGAAGCCTGGGTAAGAACCCTGGTGGTATCCTGGAAGCTTGCTGAGGCAATAAAGCTGTCTGAGGCCAGGGATGCCTTGGTAACACCCATCAGTACAGGTTTCCCCGATGCAAGGTTTTTCCCTTCCTTCATGAGCTGTTCATTAACCTTGCGGTATACCTGCTTATTAACCCTCTCACCGTAAAGGAATTCTGAACCGCCTATCTCCTCAATCTCAACCTTTTTTATCATCTGCCTTACAATAATCTCTATATGTTTGTCATTAATATCAACATTCTGCAGCTTATATACTTTCTGTATCTCCTTGACCAGGAATTTGGCAAGTTCCTTTTCCCCGAGTATGCTGAGAATGTCATGGGGATTTGCGGGATAGTCCGTAAGCTCTTCCCCGGCAAAGACATGCTCCCCGTCACGAACCTGCAGATTGGCGGTTTTGGGTATCTCATATTTCTTTACATCCTTTTTATCATCGGATTCCACCTTTACTATCCTGTTTCCCTTGACCATACCCTCGGCAATTCTTACTGTTCCTTCTATCTCGCTTAATACCGCGCATTCCTTGGGCTTTCTTGCTTCAAACAGCTCAACTATCCTGGGCAGACCACCGGTAATATCCTTTGTTTTCGTCATTTCCCTGGGTATTTTGGCTATGATATCTCCTGGTTCCACCCTGTCCCCGTCATTAAGCGCCAGATGGGCATGAAGGGGGATGAAAATGCTGAAAAGCTCTTCGGCAAGATTATCTCCGACCTTTACAAAGTCACCATCTTTTACAACGGGTTCATAGTTGAAGTGAATCTCAGTCTCTGAAATTTCTGATTTCTTTACAGCATCCTCTATTACGATGAAGGGGACAGCCTGCAAATTTTTTGCTTTAACTTTCTGCTTCAGCCTTATTATCCCTTCTGCCTTAGCCTTTATATAGGATTTATCCGTGTCTTTCCTTATCAGTATGTAGGGCTGCATATCTTCAGATTTTGACTCCACGATCACCTTTGTTTTTCTGTTAGATACATCATCCCATTCCTCTCTTAGGGTCTGGCCGTCAATTATGTCATGGTAGCGAATTATGCCGTAGCTTTCTGCAATTATGGGAGTGGAATGTATATCGAACTCAGCAAGTCTCGCACCCTTTTCAACCATGTCTCCTTCCCTTACATATACCTTGGTCCCATAGGCTATTGGCTTTTTATCAACAATCTTGCCGAACTCGTTCTCTATCAGCACTACACCCTTACGTGAAAGCGCTACCAGTTCAATCCCTTCCGCGGTTTTCTTTTCCACATACCTCAGATTATCGAATATTATCTTTCCGTCTGCTGAAGCCACATGATGGGTCCTTATAACATCCTTGCTGGCAATGCCTCCTATGTGAAAGGTTCTCATGGTAAGCTGGGTACCGGGTTCGCCTATGGACTGGGCGGCTATTATACCCACAGCCTCTCCCTCCTCAACCAGTTTACCTGTTGAAAGATCCATGCCATAGCATTTGGAGCAGACACCCTTGTCAGCAAGACATGTAAGGACGCTCCTTATCTTTATCCTGTCAATGTTTGTTTCACTTATCTTCTTCACAGCCTCGGCATCTATTATTTCATTGGCCTGGACTATTATTTCGCCTGTATAGGGATTCTTTATATCCTCAAGGGCTACCCTTCCGAATATCCTGTCTGACAGCTGCTCGATGATGGTACCGCTTTCAACAATAGAGGATACCTTTATGCCTTCAATGGTTCCGCAGTCATGTTCAGAGATTACGACATCCTGGCTGACATCCACCAGCTTTCTTGTAAGATAGCCTGAATCGGCTGTTTTGATGGCTGTATCAGCCAGTCCTTTTCTAGCTCCGTGGGTTGAAATGAAGTACTGTATAACATTCAGCCCCTCGCGGAAGTTTGCAGTAATGGGAGTCTCTATAATTTCACCCGATGGTTTTGCCATTAGGCCCCTCATGCCTGCCAGCTGGCTTATCTGGAGCTGTGAACCCCTGGAACCGGAATCAAGCATGATAAAGAGGGGATTAAACTTCTTAAGGCGCGTTTCTGATTCCTTCAGGCTGTCCATCAGCTCCCGAGAGACCTTTTCCTTAACCTCGGTCCATATATCAATGATATTGTTGGATCTCTCGCTTTCTGTAAGAAGGCCCTTAGCCCTCTCCTTCTCAATCCTGGCTACCTTCTTCTCCGCATCCCTGATAAGATCGTGTTTGTTTTCAGGAATTACAACATCCTTGATGGATATGGAAATTCCGGCAACGGTTGAATAGTGGAAGCCAAGCTCCTTGATTATATCAAGGGACTTTATCACATCATTATGGCTGCATCTTTTTACTATCATTCCCACCAGTGCTGACAGTCTTTTTTTCTTCAGCACAGTATTGATGTAGGGTATGGTATCGGGCAGTGACTCGTTCAGCAGTACACGCCCCACAGTTGTTTCAAAGATCTGATTTTTCAGTTCCTTCTCAATTCCGTCACTGAGCTCCTGGTTCTCTGCAAGCATCCTTGTTTCCATGTATCTTCCCGTATAACGGAATTTAATCCTTGTAAGAACGGTTACCTTATTATTATCCAGAGCATATTTAACCTCGTCATAATCGCTAAACAGCATGCCTTCACCTGTCTGGCCGTACATCCCCTTGGTGAGGTAATAAAGTCCGAGGATCATATCCTGGGACGGGAAGGTTATTGGATTTCCGTTGGCCGGGGACAGAAGGTTCTGGGAGGAGAGCATAAGTACCCTTGCCTCAGCAACTGCCTCAATGGAAAGAGGCAGATGAACCGCCATCTGGTCGCCGTCAAAATCTGCATTAAAGGCAAAGCATACCAGGGGATGAAGCCTGATGGCCTTACCCTCTACAAGCCTGGGCTGAAAAGCCTGAATACCAAGTCTGTGAAGTGTGGGAGCCCTGTTTAACAGGACAGGGTGCTCCTTTATTACCTCATCAAGTATATCCCAGACAATATCCGAAGCTTTGTCTATTTCAGCCAGAGCACTGCGTATATTAGGAGTAGAAATCTTTTCTGATTTTCTGAGCTTTTCTAGCACAAAGGGCTTAAAAAGCTCCAATGCCATTTTCTTGGGAAGCCCGCATTCATATAGGCTTAAGCGAGGACCCACGACTATAACGCTTCTTCCGGAATAATCAACCCTTTTCCCCAGGAGGTTCTGTCTGAACCTGCCCTGTTTCCCCTTCAGTGTGTCGCTCAGGGATTTCAGCGGCCTTTTGTTCGCCCCTTTCAGTACCTTCCCCCTCCTGCCATTATCAAAGAGTGCATCCACAGCCTCCTGCAGCATCCTCTTTTCGTTCCGCAGTATAATATCCGGGGCTTTCAGCTCGATAAGCCTTTTCAGCCTGTTGTTCCTGTTGATTACGCGCCGGTACAGATCATTCAGGTCGCTGGTGGCAAACCTTCCCCCGTCCAGGGCAACCAGAGGCCTCAATTCGGAAGGGATGACTGGTATATAGTCAAGTATCATCCATTCAGGCCTGTTGCCTGAGCTCAGGAATCCCTCTATTATCTTAAGCCTTTTGGTGGCCTTCCTCTTCCTCTGGTCCGAGGCCTTGGGATTAAGCATTTCCTCCCTGAGTTCCTTTTTCATTTCCTCAAGGTCAAGGCCTTTGAGAATGTCCTTGATGGCTCCAGCTCCCATTTCAGCCCTGAAAATGCTTCCTACCGTCAGTTTCTTCTCTCTAACCTCAGCTTCAGTCATCAGCTGGCATCTATTAAGCTTTGATAAGGAAACATCCCCGGGGTCCACGACAATATATTTCTCAAAGTACAAAACTGCTTCAAGATCACGGATGGAGGTGTTCAGCATCAGGGAAATGATGCTGGGCATGCCTTTGAAAAACCAGATATGGGATACAGGGCTGGCAAGCTTGATGTGTCCAAGCCTTTCGCGCCTTACGCTGGAACGGGTTATCTCAACTCCACACTTTTCGCAGACAACACCCTCATTCTTCATCCTTTTATATCTTCCGCAGGCACATTCATAATCCTTGTTGGGCCCGAATATTTTTTCGCAGAAAAGACCGTCGGGCTCCGGCTTGAAGGTCCTGTAATTTATGGTCTCAGGCTTTTTAACCTCACCGTGGGACCAGGAAAGTATCTTTTCCGGGGAAGCAATCCTGATCCTCATAGCCTGAATATTATCTAAGGATTTTGCTTTTTTCTTTCTTGGATTCATTGATATGCTCAAAATTCATCCCTCCTATTCATTTCGCTTTCAGCTGAAAAAAATAGTACTACTATTGTATTATCAGTTTTTTGCTGTTTCTTCTATCAGTTCCATATCAAGGCAAAGGCTTTTGAGTTCCTTCAGAAGCACCGAAAATGATTCGGGAACTCCCGCAGTAAGCTCGACATTTCCCTTGACGATGGATTCGTATATCTCTTTCCTGCCTTCAACATCATCGGATTTTACCGTCAGCATCTCCTGAAGGTTGTAGGCTGCGCCATAGGCCTCCAGTGCCCAGACCTCCATCTCTCCGAACCTCTGTCCGCCGAACTGGGCCTTTCCGCCCAGGGGCAGCTGGGTAACAAGAGAATAAGGGCCGGTAGACCTGGCATGCATTTTCTCATCAACCAGGTGATGCAGTTTCATGATATACATGTATCCGACTGTCACCTCATTGGCAAAAGCATCGCCGGTCCTGCCGTCATAGAGTATGCTCTGGCCAGTAGCATTGATGCCGGCATCCTTCAGGTACTGGTCTATCCTCGCCTCTCCGGGAGATTCGAAAACAGGAACCGCCACTTTCAGGTCAAGCTTTTTGGAGGCCCATCCTATGTGGGCTTCAAGTATCTGACCTATATTCATCCTTGATGGCACCCCCAG
>CAYSKJ010000084.1:0-12714 GCA_964431655.1 uncultured bacterium
TGAAGGACTAAGCTATTCTTAGAATACAGGCACATGTTTACCGTGAAGATCTGTGATCATCCAGATTATTGTCTTTATCTCTTAAATCTATAATTTTTACAGCTTATAATTATTCCGGACATCAGATTATACCTGATTCTGAAATTAGCAGAAACTGCTCTTATAAAAAGCCTTTTACCCCTCCAGCTCCCTTATCTTTACCCTGTATTTATAAAGCGGTTTCTCCATGTACAGCTCTCTATAGGCCTTTAATGCCTTCTGCCTGTATGCATCGGATTTATTGAGCCTCCACAGCTCATAACTGATAAATCCGTACAGAATCTTACTGCTGGGTTGCTCTTTTAGCATATCTGCCAGTCCTTTTTCATCCCTGTCAATGATACAGCCAAGCACCCTGCATTGCACCTTAAGTTCTGCAGAGCCGGCCTGGTCCGCGAAATTTTCCAGATCCCCTGCTAACTCCAATGCCTTGTTTTTGCTGTCCATCCTGGCAAGTATCAGAGCCTTATCAAAAAGTGCCGGACTTAGATATTCGTATGTCTTTAAGGGCCTTAGAATCTCTAATGACCTGTCATAGCACTCCAGGGCTCTGCTGTATTCACCGGTATAAAAATACAATATTCCCATCTGGCCATATAAATCGGCTGTTTCTGTCTGCACGCCTGTTTCCCTGCAGGCATCCAGTGCCTGTTCATAATAGACTTCAGCCTTCTCATACTGTCCCTGGTCCCGGCTGATACTGCCTGCCCGTCTCAGGGCATGTACAAGGCCTATTTTGTCTCCTATCTTCCTGCACAGAGCAAGGTTCTTCATGCAGCAGTCCATGGCCTCTTCGTACCTGCCATCATTAATGTAGATGTTCACCATGTTTCCCAGAGAGAGGCTTATTCCGCTTTTCTGGCCGATTTCCTCGCTTATCTCAAGCATCTTTTTGTAATACTCCATGGCCCTGCCGGAATCACCCAGCTTTCTGTATACAATGCCCATATTGCCGTAGGCATAGCTGATGCCGGCCTTATCCCCGATCTGGATGCTGATCTCCAGGGATTTCTCAAAATTCTCCAGTGCCTTCCCGTACTCATCCTGAAGGTAGTAAATGCCCCCTATATTGCCCAGGGCACAGATTATCCGTCCCTTACTGGCCAGCTCCTCGCTTATGGATAGCATCTTTTCAAAGCTCTCAAGGGCTTTTATATAATCTCCCCTGTAGGAATATATTATCCCTGCCTCGCCGGCCGCAACGCTTATGGATTCCATGTTGCCCGTCTCCTTGCATATCTTAACTGCCCTGTCAAAATGCCCCATTGCCCTGTCAAAATCCCCCAGCCTGCTGTATATGCTCCCGATCTGGATAAGCCCCCGGCTGATGCCATTGCTGTATCCTGCCTCTTGAGACAGCCTGACTGACAGGCTCAGATATTCCATGGCCTCGTCAAGCCTGCCTGTTTCTTTGAGCAGATACCCCGCAGAACCTGCGGATTCAGCCCTAAGCCGTATATTTCCAGTTAATTCTGATGATTTAAGGCATTCATAAAATATCTTCTCAGCTTCATCCCACCTGGCTGTATTCTGAAGTATCCTGCCCCTTATGAGCTGTATTTTCAGGGCTTCCTCCCTGTCCCCCGCATCATCCAGGTATTTTACAAGCCTGGTATAATAGTCCAGGGCCTTCTGGTTATGGTATTCTGACTCAGCCTTATCCCCGGCTTTTCTAAGGTATTGGACAGCCTTTTCACGGTTTGCAGACCTGTCGTAGTGCTCTGCAAGGTCTTCAAGATGCTCCCTGATACTGTCCCGGTACAACTGCTCGATTATTTCCCCTGCGAGTCCGTGGAGCCTTCTCAAAGATTCCTTGAGCTGGAGTTCATATGCCGTGTCCCGGATAAGCGCATGCCTGAAGATATACTTTAGTTCCGCAATGCTTTCCCAGATCTGCTCTTTGCATCCCCTGTCAACATGTTCATCTGAGCCTTTCTCATCTTTTGTAATATCAGCCCGGACAAGCAGTTTTTCAAGCACCCTCAGGGCAAACTCCCTGCCCAGGACAGATGCTGCCTTTACCGCCTCCCTCATTTCTGCTGAAAGCCTGTCTATCCTTGCGGTAATTATCTGGCTGATACCCGAAGGAACATCCTCCCCCTTTTCAGTTATCCTGAGACTGCTGTCAAGCAGTCCCTGCTCAATAAGGTAGAGGACTATCTGTTCAGCGAAGAAAGGGTTGCCTTCGCTCCTTTCATATATAAAATCAAGTGTATCCCCCGGCACCTTACCGGTCTCAAGCATGCTTTCAGCCAGCTCGGCCAGATCCCCCCTGCTGAATGCCTCCAGCCTGAGCCTTGCAGTTTCTATCTCTGCATCCCCGGTATCCAGATTAAAAGGGGCCCCGTCATCCCCGGGCCTGCAGAGAGCCATAATAATGAAGGGGTAATGCTTTACATTCCTTACCAGTACCTTTATAAGCTCAATGCTGTCGCTGTCAATCCAGTGGGCATCATCCAGCACAAGCACAGCAGGCCTTATTATACTGAGGGCCTTTATGAAATTTTTCACTGCGTATAGGGTATTTTTATACCTTCTTTCAGCTTCCAGCTCCAGGAAGGACCCTTCCTGCCCAAGCCCTGTCAACGCCCTGATTATGGATTCGGTCCTTAACAGCTCACTTTTTATATCCTGGTTTTTGATCCTGTCTTCCATGTAAGCATACCTTGATGCAAAGCTGTCTTGATTCTTCCCGAAATATTCAGAGAAAAAGCTGATGAAAGGATTGAAGGATTTTCTCAATATCTCATCGCAGGGCATGTAAAAGAAACTGCACCCTTTGATATCACTGCTGAAATTGTCGATAAACCTTGATTTTCCTATGCCTGCCTCTCCCTCAATATATACAATGCCCCCGAATCTGCCCTTAAGGATATTCTCCACGAGTTCCCTCAGCCTTTGCGTTTCCCCCTTTCTCCCTATAAACCTTCCGGGGTAGATCATTCTTCTTTTTGAATATCTGCCCTTGAGCAGGTATAAAGCGGTTTTTTCCTTTAATCCCTTGAAAAATCTGTATCCTATATGTTCGAACTCATAGTTCTGCTCTTCCTGCTCTTTTACCTTCCGGTCTGTAACTGCGGTTCCCCATTCAGCCCGGGACATGATCCTTGATGACAGGTTTACGACATTTCCCAGCACTGTATATTCACTCCTTGTATCCGAACCTGCAAAGCCTGCAAAGGCAATCCCCCCGGCAATGCCTGCCCTGTATGCAAATCCATCTATATCCTTCAGACTCAGTGCAAAATCGCATGCCCTCTCATACAGCTTTTCCCTGCCTTCCGGCGCTCCGAAGAGCACCAGGACGGTGCCCCCCTTGTCCCCGAACCCGATCCTGTTTAAGTATCCCCCGTAAATACTGCATGTTTCAGTTACCCTTTTTATCCCTCTCCTGTAATCCCCGTTTTCGGAGAAATTAATAAAGCAGGATACAATTTCCCTGAATTCTCCCCTTTCTTTAAGCCCCAGCACCGTCTCGGGCACGAAGTATCCCTCTTCGCCGGGCGTCTCCTGCCTGTATCTATTCTTAATCTTTATCTGCTCTTCCTTTAGCAGAAAGTGAGAAGCTCCGGCTCTGCCGTACTCCATATCCGCCTTTTCAGCAAAGGCCCGGTCTGCTATGACCTGACCCTTCCCGGCCCTGGCCTCGGACTCTGCACAGCCGTCAACGGCAGGCCCCCTGAAATAATAAACATTCCGGTCCCCGGTCTCAAGGATGCTGAACTCCACCCTGCCAAAGGAGAGCCCCATCTTTGCCGATAGCCAAAATCTGCCGAACCTGGTATCCATACTGCCCAAATCCCTGAAAACCCCGGCTGTTTCAAATACTGCCCTGAGGGCATACTCAGCCCCGGCATCTTCAAAAACAGCAGTAAAGGCATCTCCAGCAAAGGAGGCAATAAATCCCCCGCTGTTATATACAGCCCTGATCGAGGGGGTGAAAACGGCATTAATGATCCCTGAAAGCACCTCTGCGCCCTCTTTCCCGTGGACCATAAGCTCCCGGGTCATATCAGTGAAGCCTGAAATGTCAACAAAGAGGGTAAAGGCTTCAAAACTGCCTTCAAGCCTTCTATCCCTGTAATTCTCCAGTATGAAATCAGGAACCAGTCTGCTCATGGAAAATATTGTATCATAAAATTAAAGGAGTCATAAATTAAATATTAAAACTGCAGAACCTCCGTGCTATTCAGGCCTGGAGATGGTCTTTTATCCGGTGCCCTGTTCAAGGCAGGAGAGAAGAAGGTCATAAAGAATCCCGTCACGTCCAGGCTTTATGCTTTTATACCTTTCAATAAGGGATGCCTTTATGCCCCCGGCATATTCGCCATATCTGCGGTAGATAAGAAAGTCCGCCATGGACAGTTCTTCAATGCCCTTTATCTGCTCCTTAAGGCCATGTAATTTTGCCGGTACCGTATTTTCTTCTGCTTTATCCAGAATAACACATATCCTTCTGAGCAGTCTGCAGTCTTCAATAAAGGTATTATCCTGATCCGTTTCTTTCAGAAAAGCAATCATACCGGTCAGAGTCCGTGCACCATTTCTGTACCTGCCCTGCAGGGCATACAGAATGCACAGGTAAAACATGCAATCATTGACATAATCAATTATACAGGCTTTCCTTGACAATTTAAGGGCCTTTTTCAGATATTTCTCGGCAGTGTCATAATCATTAACGGCAATGCTCAGCAGTCCTGTCATATAAGATGAATAGCACAGACCCTCAGTGTAGCCGGTTTCTACAGACAGTTTTTCTGTCTGTATGGCAAGCTCCAGGGCCTCACGGTATCTGCCTTCCCTCTGCAATATCTCTACTATGATGAATCCTGTCTTGATGCTCCCGTAGCTGAAATAAAAATCCTTCAGGATTTCCCGGGCTTTTTCTGCCTGTTCCAGAGCCTTCTCATAGTTTCTTTCAGCATTTATATAATAACGGGCGGACAGCTCCAGGAAGTGCACAAGCAGGTATTTACTGCCGGATTTTGAAACCATATCCTGGTATCTGTCCAGGTATATCTTTGCCTTTTCATATTTCCCTTTATACAGATAGATAGTTGCCAGATTTACATCATCCCTGTTTTCCGGGTCTAATACTGCTGATTTATCAAAACAATCCAGAGCTTCGTCCACCCTGTGCCGGAACATATAGTTCACCGCCCTGGAGCTGTAGATAGCACTCATCAGTCTTTTATCCCCTTTCTCATCAGCAGTTTTTAATGCCTCTTCAATAAGGCGCTCACCGTCTTCAATATCATTCGTTATATTATGGCAGTAAGAGACTGATAAAAGAATACGGCAGACAGTCTTATAATCTTCCGATTCCCTGATAATGCTCTCATGCTCCCTGTAAAGCGCGGTGCATTCCCTGTAAAGGCCGTTGAAATTCATCAATGACATGGCAGCATCAATTGTCCTTATCAATCTTTCCTCATCGGCTCTAATTGCAATAAGAAGTTCCAGTGCCTTTTTAATGCATTTCAGTGCCTCTTTGTAGCTTATTCCCTCTTTGTAATAGTTTGAGGCCTTTCTGTAGTACCCTATGGCATCTTCATATCTTCCTGCAGTCTCCAGATGGCTGGCAATCTCATTGTAATAGGCCGGATTATCCCCGCAGGTATTTATAAAAGATTCCGCAGCAATGTCATGCAGCCTTTTGAGCTCCCTTTTAAGCTGTACCCGGTATACCGTATCCCTTATCAGCGCATTTGTAAAAAGATACACTATCAGGGATACAGGCCTCCAGACCTTCTTCTTTACCCCTTCTCTAAGCAGTTCCTCATCCCCTATATTCTGCTTCAATAACATGGAAAGCAGTATGCCGGACTCAAACCTGTATCCCAGGACGCTTGCATTTTTTATGCTGTCCCTGAGGGATTTTGACAATTTATCAATCTGAGAGAGGATGATCGACTGAATGGAGCCGGGTATCTCCAGCTCACCCTTTTTCAGGTTCCTGTCACCGTCAAGCAGGTTATTGCCCTTTATATAAGAGGCCAGGTACTCCAGGAACAGGGGATTGCCCTCCGACTTTGCATAAATATGATCAAGGGTTTCCTCAGAGCATTCACAAGACAATACAGCCTCTGCAAGCCTCCTTGAGTCATCCCTTCCAAGGCCTCCAAGCCTGATCTCGGAATACATTTTCCTGAAAGTACTCTGAAAGGCATGTCCCTTCATGCTGTCTCTGCCTGAGATAATCAGTGCAAAACGGCGGCCCCCTCCCGACCTGCAGAAAAAATCAAGGAAATAAAGCGTATCGGAATCCAGCAGGTGGGCATTGTCAACCCACAGGACAAGGGGAAGGCCCCGGGCCAGGATAAATGCCCGCAGGCTGTGAATTATACTCTCATAACGGATATTTGGATCCAGTGCCGTAATATCCCCCCTGGCCAGATCTATATCCATAAGGAAGGCTATAAAGGGCCTTGCCTTTTTCAGCTCATCCCGTAATTCCCCATCTATCTGCGAATTTATCAGATTGTCGTATATCCTTATAAAATTCTTCTCCCTGTCTTTATGCCCGAAATATTCATCCAGCATTTGCCTTAAGGGCTGGAAGGGCATGCTGTCAAGACTGCTGCACTCCATGGCGACCCACTTCGCCTCTTTAAGCCTTTCCCTTAAAGCCCTTACAAAGCTGGTTTTTCCTGCGCCTATATCACCGGTTACAAGCCAGACAGCTCCCGTCCCGTTTGTCAGGGCCTTTCTTATTCCTTCCTTCAGCTTTTTCAGTTCCCTTTCTCTCCCGAAGAAAAGCCCTGAGGGGTACTGGGTATCAGGATTCCTGTCCGCAAGCTCATAGACAGCTATCTTTTTACCGAATCCCTTTGCCGTTCTATGCCCTGCATACTCAGATGCAAAATGCCTGTTTATCCTTTTTGCTGTTTCTTCATCCAGATATACCCTGCCGGCAGGGCACATCACCATTAGCCTTGAAGCAAGGTTTATCTTTGATCCGAGGCAGGAGAATTCTGACCGGAGCCTTGAGCCGTAAAAGCCTGTATAAACAATGCCGGTTGCAATCCCTGCCTTTACCGGTATTTCCTTTCTTATCCCCTGAATAAAGTTTGCAGCCCGTATCTCATTGTCCTCATAGCTTACAGGGCTCCCGAAAAAGACCAGGGCACAGCTGCCCTTATCCCCGGAGAAAAACCGGGGCTTGCTCCCCCCGTAGCGCTCCTGGTAATCTATAATTGTCCTGTATATATCCTGGGGATTTTCCATAAGATCAAAGGAGATAAATACAGCGGTCAGGTCCCGGAATTCCCCCCTGGGAAAGTCGATTATCTCTTCCGGGAAGAACCTGGACAATATCTCCCCTGAAGGCGGTTCGGACCTGTACCTGATCTTTTCCACACTGAAAGGCTTAATATCAAGTATCCTTAAAGCCCGGGACTTTATCTCCCAGACGGAGTATTTATCCAGTCCTGCCGAATCAGTCAGGATATCCCCCTTTTTTGCCTTCTTTGCCAGCTTAAAGACCTTTTCAAAAGCACTGCCCCTGAAATAATAATGATAGAACTCCCTATGCCTGAAGATATGCCATTCGAAAATCCCTGTTGAAAAACATATCTTTGCATTAATGCTTCCCTCCAGAGACCCTATTATCCCCTTCATATCAAATCCGGCCTTCAGGACTGCTTTCTCACTGTTACCGGGAAATACCGCCGTGAAGGAATCACCCTCAAAGCCTGCTATAAAACCCCCATAGGAATATACTATGCCTGCCAGGGGGTCATATATGCCCTCAAGCATGTCTGAAAGGATTTCAGCGCCCTCACTGCCTTTTAACATCAGCTTTTCTGTAATTCTTGTAAATCCGCTTATATCCAGATAAAGCACCGATGCTTTCAGTCTTCCTGAATATTTTTTCCTCTTTAATTTGTCTACTATAAACTCTGGCAGAATATTTTTCATATTTTATGATCAATATACCATTAATGCCCATAAGACCTAAATAAATTCATTATGCATTCCTGTTTTCTCAAAAAGCTCATCGTGTTCCCTGCTGTCAGGGGCAGTTTTAAAAAGGACAATCTGGATCCCCCGCCCTGCTTATGGAATATTGCCGTATTAGATGCTTTTTTACTCCCGATAGTGCAATATCAGGAAGTAAAATTATGAGAAATAAAGAGATGAATAAAACAGTATCTATCAAGTTATTAAAAAGCGGTACTCCGGACAAAAGATAAAAAAGACCGGTCTGGAAGAGGGCCGGGACAAAAATACCGAAAGACCCTGTCATCTGCCCGCAAAGAAAACGGGCAGAACTGCCTCTGCCCGTCATATCCTGCTTTAAATTAAAACAGCCACTGAACCCTTGTCCGATATTCGTCAGTTGCTGTGCCTCCGGTTGATATGCATTCAAGAATGTATATATATTTGCCCTGGTTTTTAACCCTGTCAGTGAATGAATAGGCCCTGGGCTCTGAAGATGTTCCCTGGCCTTCAATAATTGCGTCATTAAGCCTTACAGGCGTAAAGGAAATAAAAGGGCTTACCTTATCTCCCCGGAGCCTGTAAAGGTTGAACCCGAGGTTATCAGTCTCGGTTTCTGTTATCCACTGAACACTCACGGTATTTCCCATCCCCTGGGCTGTAAAGAAAGACAGGTCAACCGGAAGGGGTATCTCTATAAAGGCAGTATTATTATCCGGATTGGAATCCTCCGGGACTACATCAATAATCTCCACTGTAATGATATACATCCTCGGATCCATCTCCGGACCTGTAGCCCAGTTGATAACCATATCCTCATTGACTGCAGGTGAAAGGCCTGCCAATGACTCTGTGCCAATAAGCTGTAGATCGATACCAGGCTCAAGGCTGTAGTAAAAATTTACACTGGCTGAAGTAATGTCCTGGTCTCCAATATTATAAACCCTTGCAGTTATCTCAACCGTATCTCCCGGCATCGGGTCTGCAGGCAGGTATGAGATATCCCCGCCAAGTATGGAGGCATCAGGACCTTCGGCTGCTGTCTGGTAGATATAAAGGTCAAAATCATAGCATTCGGGCTCAGGCCATGAGTCGCACATTATATAATAAGGGCTTTCAGAGGCAAGAAGGTCAATCTCGATGATGCGGGGATCGGTAGAGCTGTTGAATACGCCTTCTATATAATCATCGGGATCAAGATTCTCGGGACAGTCGGCAAATACATAGATGCTGGTCCATGCATCATAGGGAACCATCTCTATGGTAACTGATGCATCCTCCGTTATATCAAGTCTGTAAAAGATATCCTCGCCATTATCATAACTGGTTTCACCGCCGTCATAGCTGTCGCCCCTTCCGCAGGTGGTCTGGCCAAGATCCTCATAATCAAGGCCTGCCGGGATAGACACAACTATCGGGTTGTCGCAGGTATCACCTGCAGCAGAGGTATGGCAGTATGTATACTTGCTGCATGTGCCGCCTGAATATGAACCTGATATTTTATACACCTCGCCATTCAGTGCAGCTGAGCCCGGTATCAGTGACGGTATTTCATGAGGCGGCCCAGCTTCAATCCACCCAACAGCTGAAAGGTCATAGTAGAGGGAGCTGTGCCATGCCGCCCACCCGCTTGCACCTGCAACCAGCCATAATTGATGCTCGCCGTCAAGTATATTATGGGCATAGCCAAATCCCCAGTATGGTATTGGAAGCTCTGCAATATCATTATTCTCTGCATTCCATACGCCTGTTTCAAAATCATAGCACTGAGTGCTGTTAAGATCTGTTCTAGAATCATCAACACCCCCGACGACAGCCAGCATCTTGTGAAGTGTGGAAGGATCCTCATATATAAAGGCGGCATGTAAGCCGCGTGCTGTGCTAAAATTGGGCAGAGGATCCAGCCATGCATTTCCTGCAGGGTCATATACATATACTGTGGAAAGGAACCCGCCAGCCTCACTGATGGCACCTCCTGTAATATAGAGGTATCCTGTAACCGGATCGGCAACCCAGGCCGGAACCCATATGCCTGTCAGTGCAGGGGGTGCTCCGGAAGGTGATTCATTGGTCCAGGTATTGGTATCCATATTATAGGACCACAGGCCCTCAAACCCTGCTGTTACTGTATCACCGTAAATAAATGCCTTATTACCGTAAACTGCGCCTGAACGGGCATAACAATTGCCAAAACCAGAATCAGCAACCTCAGTCCAGGTATCCGACGCTGGATCATAGTACCTGACAGGCTGACTGCCGTCGCCATAACCTGCAATATCCCATATATATCCGTTATATGGTACAACCACATTACAATAGACCTCTGTGACGGATGCAATGTCAGTCCAATACCTGTCAACCACTTCCTGATTTATTACTGCTGTATCACTATAGGTATCAAGGCCTGCGCTAATCTGCGCAGAAACTGTTTCCCCGACCACAAGACCAGTATCGGAGGTAATGGTGACTGTAATATCAGCATCTTCACCATCATCAAGGCTTATTGAAGCAGGTCCTGAGACAGAACCGTTCCCCGTTGTCACAGAGTAGGACAGGGAGATCTCCCCTGGAGCTCCTGTCAGGTTTGAGATATTTACAGTAAAATCGGCAGGAATGCCGGGACAACCCTTTATTGTCTGTTCTTCCGGAGTAATGTATATGCCCGGCTCTAAAGTGCAGACAGGAATAACTGCAGGATCATTGACCATCTCATCGCAGGCTTCCTGTCCTGGGGGCGTATAGCCGTCGGAACTGCAGGGATGGTGGGGAGCCCCGCCATAATTGTCGCCGTCCCAGTACCATGAAACACTGGCATCCCCTGCTTCCGGTCCGGGTGTGGCATTGACCGTATACCAGCAATAGCATGTAGTCCCGCCTGACCCATGATTCCTTGTGTGAGAAATCAGAACAGCATTGGCAGGGTCCATGACTGCATATGAAAGATTACCCCAGGAACCGCTGTCGCAAGCCTCCCCGAAACTCGTCACGCTGTTGATAACCCAGCCTTCAGGGAAACTCAGCCATAAATAATAGACATACTCCCAGTCAGCTGAGTAGCTTTCTGCATAAAAGGCAAAATCTGCAGAAACACCCTCCTCATAGCAGTCTGCGCCTTCTTCGGGATCAAAAATAACATAGGAGCCGGTAAGGGACTTCGCCCCTGAAGGGTCGCTGATTACCCCGGTTATAATCTCCATGCTCCCGGCAGTATTGGCCGGGAAAAAAACAAAAATAATGCAAAGAACTGCAAAAAAGCCTGCTATCAGTCTCTCTGGCATAAAAATATCCTCCTGATAAAATTTAATTTATGCTATAGAAGCTCTTTTATAATAATCTTCCTGCAAATACCTCTTGATGAGAAAATTAAAATTACAATTGAAGCTGGACATCTCAGTATCCAATCATATGCAAATATCCCTCAGAATCTAATCAATATAATAAAATACATCAGCCCATTATGTCAAGGCTGAATAATGTATTTTTACTGCAGAATATAATAATTCATAAGGAATTCGCTGTTATAAAATAAATTTTTATTTTTCAGCTCAAATCTTCAGGCGTAAACTTCCATCCCGTCTTGCATCATACAGAGGTTTTTAGCTTTGCTGAAAGGATATCTTCAGATAATGTCTGCTAACAGTCTATTCAGCTGTCATTCTCAGGCCTGCCATTGGAAGACCTGTATCACACCATGTAAAAAGTGCTGTTTCAAAAAGAAGTAACAAAAATCATAGAGATGTCTTGCAATTGCTCTTGTGTTTTAAACAATGGATGAAGAAATTATTAGTAAAATGCATGATAAATTCTTATAAAATTATGACGTATAAGCAAAATACAGAAAGAGGAGAGCTTTATATGCTGTTCCCTCTTGTTATTAGCATATAGTTATATCTTTGTATTCCACATCATGTCAGACCTGATATCCTGTGAAGCAAAAAGATCCGTCCCCTTTGCTTCATATTGGCAGGTGCCCTGGATGAAATGTCTGCATTTTTTATATTTGCGCACTGCTGAGCTGTATGGCTGGGTTCAATTCGCTCTTTTGCCCGTGTAACTACCTTCAATCCCTATTTTTGATTTGACAATATAGCCTTTAAAGCTGCCATTAATTGTATTTTGATCAGCTATTTTCAGTTTGACGTTAATGTGATTGCCTCCCGCATCGACTGAGTAGCTCAATCCTGTTTCTGTTACTATTAAATCTTTAACGGGATTGTTAGCAAATTTCGCACTGTATTTGCCGTTCTTTTTAGTTATGATAAGCCGTGACCTTGCACTTGCACCTTTTATGTGGTTATTAGCAGTATGCAGGCTCGTTAAATCCCAGTTCCCCAGCCAGAAATCTGTACTGCCTGCAGGATTGATCATTTGCGAATTGTCGGTGATATATTTGTAAAATTTATAAGCAACAGGTGATCCTGCTTTTAATTTTTCATTAACCGGGTATTGCTGTAGAGCCACCCTGTTGTCATAGCGCCGGTCATCTGCAGGAATTGTGTGCGTATAGTCTGGATTGGGCACAAGACTGCACAGCTTCAACACATCACTGGCATCCTGGGCGTATCTGGTGGTAATTTTGGGCATTATGGCAGGTACTTCGAATTGAACAAGTTGTCCGAAGTTTTTTGACAGATAGATCAGTGCCAGGTCGATAGCGATATCCTTAGGTTTGTCTTTAATCCTAAAAATCTCTTATAAAACATTTATACGATAAATCCGAGCAAAAATCAAGAA